>DASQRT010000168.1:0-2621 GCA_035642795.1 Nitrospirales bacterium | reverse complement strand
TGTCGAACCGAGACGGGGCCCGAACGCGTCCGACCACACTTTCTTGTGGGCGGAATTTGACATCCCGATGTCTTGACATTCAACGCTTGCATCTATCGGGGGCCTATGGTAGCGTGAAGATGCACTTCATCGGCGAAGGGGTCTGGCGATGGAGCGCAGAAAAAGAAGGACCCCAACGCGAGTGTGCCTTGCAGTAGGAATTTGAGCGCGCCTTCAGTTCTCTGCCAGCCCGTCTCGTTCCTTACTCCCAAGACCGCATCGCATCAGTAAAGGAGGTACCCAATGGGTACGAAGTTGTATGTGGGCGGCCTGCCCTATTCATCCACCGAGCAACAGCTTCAGGAGCTGTTCTCACAGCACGGGTCGGTGACGTCGGCCAAGATCATCACCGACAAGTACACCGGCCAGTCTCGTGGCTTCGGATTCGTGGAGATGGCAACCGGTGAAGAGGCCCAGAAGGCGATCACGGCGCTGAACGGCACTCAGCTGGATGGCCGGACGCTCACCGTGAACGAGGCTAAGCCCCAGGAGAAGCGCACCGGCGGCGGCGGGGACCGTGGAGGACGCGGCGGACGTTGGTAAACGTCCTGTACTAGACTACCCACGACCTCAGAAAACAAGGCAGGGACGCCGGAGGCGGCGTCCCTGCCTCTTCTTTAATGGGCGTGCTGACAAGCCCGGGAGGTTCCCATCTCGAGACCAGGAAAAGCGACCCTCGCAAAACGCGATCGTGAGAAGGCCAAGCGAGCCAAGCAACAGCAAAAAGAGGCACGTCGGGCCCAGCGGAAGGCGGAAAAGGCAGTTCGCCCACGACCGGCCGGTGGAGAAGACCCGGACCTCGCCGGCATGCACCCGGGACCGCAAGCTCCTCTCTTCTAAAAACCGTCCATGGATGATCGGCTGCGTTACGCGCCGGTACGCTCCGGATCCAAGCAATGCCGCAGCTTCATGCCGAGTTGGTCGGCGGCGCCGCGGAAGGTTTGCTCGCCCAGAGCCTTATACGGATCCCCTGTCACGATGGTGAAGGGCCCGCCGAAGGTGAAGTTTCGATAATACAGGCGCGGATAGCTGATCCGTTCAACATAGTCCAGAGCCTCCGCCATCACGTAATCGTCCTCCCCGGATTCAGTGGTCAGCACCCGGCCCGTGGGGACATCCACAAGGGCCGCATCCATCCGGACGTAGAGCTGATTCTCCATGATCGGCCAGAACCGAAGCTTATTCGCGGACCGCGACGTGGCCACGACCACGAGCATCTTTGTCAGGTTCCCTTCCCGTGCAAGACTTTGGAGTTGCTCAAGGCTCAGCCCATGTAAGCCGTTCGCCGGAATGGTGATCGAAGGGAAGGTGCGTTGGATCGTGATGTTCGGCGACATCTGGATTTCTTTCTGCAACCGTTCTGCGACGGCTTGCAGCATTTCCCGTGACGGCGTCGTCGGCTTGCCCAGTTCGTTTTCGGGCAGAACCACCACCAAGCCTGCGCTCAGTGGCAGAGCGACTGGCTGCGCGCCATCCGAAGGCAGTTGAAAGCCGGAGAGATACTCTGTGAGGCGGTCTGATGGCGTTGCGCAGGCCCACAGGCTCAACAGGACCGCGAGGCCTGCCACCACAAAGCGAATCTTCATAACCACGGTCTCCCTCCCGTCATTCCCTTATCGTACACCCATCGTCGCGGCGACGACAACGGAGGCGGTCCGTTGCATTCCCGCCAGTCGCTTCGTATAATGCAGCCCGCCATGAGTGCATCGCCGCTGATTTTCCAGAAGAACACCCTCATCGAGAAGCACCTGCTCGAGGGCAACGACCCGCCCGGCCGATCCTTCAGCCGCATGGCCATGATCACCCGCACCGCGACCGGCTATACCGCCAAGGTCCAGTACGAATCCGTATCGGCTGAGACCCCGTCCCTGCCGACAATCGCCGAGGCGCTCCGGCATCTGGCCGGCCAGCTCCAAAAGATGGAGTTCACACGCCTACGGACGAAGTTGAACTTTCGCGGCAAGAAGTATTACGCGGAAAAAGAGCCTTGGGTGGATTACCTCGACCCCAGCTAGTTCCTACTTCACGACACTCTTAAAGATCACATCGTGGATGGCCGGGCGAAAGGCCCAGATCTGGTCGTTCTTCCGCGTTGGGTGGACGCGATTCGTGAGCAGGACCACGATTAAATCGCGCTCAGGGTCCACCCACACCGACGTGCCTGCATAGCCGAGATGGCCGAACGACGTCGGTGAGAAGTACGATCCCGACGACGAAGGCGTGTCGCCCGGCCCCATCGAAGGCGTATCCCAGCCCAGCGCCCAACTGCCGTGGGGATCGATCCCCTGCCGTCGCACGAACTCCCGGGCGCACCACGAAGGAATCGGCGAAGACTCTCCGCGCACCGCTGCAAGCCAGGGCGTGACAGCTCGGAGTACCGACTCGGCTGTGCCGAAGAGGCCGGCGTGGGTGGACACGCCACCCAGCACCGCCGCGTTCTCGTCGTGGACTTCGCCCCGGATCAGCCGGCCCCGCCACTCGTCCTGCTCCGTCGCCGCAAACCGGCGCGCGTCCACTGCGACGCCGCCCGAGGGCCCGCTTTCGCTCATATAGAACAGGCCGGACACGCCCAGCCGCGCCAG
>DASQRT010000167.1:0-3708 GCA_035642795.1 Nitrospirales bacterium | reverse complement strand
CGAGAGCGCGCGAGTATATAGTCCTGAATCCTCTGCGCTGGCATCTGGATAAGGAGAATCCGCGTAACTGGTGATGGACGGGCGCACGGCTGTGCGCCCCTACTTCTTCGGTTCGCTCTTTGACGGCTCGAGGATTTTCTCCCCTTTGCGGAAGACAGCGTAGATGGCCTGCGACGGGCAGGCATCCAGGCAGAGCCGGCAGGTCTCGATGCAGCGGGACGAATCGAACTTGTAGGGCGGAGTGGAGAGCCAGGCCCCGGTCGGGCACACTGGGATGCAGACCGCGTTGTGGGTGCACCGGTCGGGGTGGCGGACCAGGTGATCTCTCTTGAGCATCATGGGTTTGACTCCTTCAAACAAGGCCCGCGAGAAAAGCTCGAAGATGTCCTTGGCCGGCGTGGTCACGCTTTTAACGGCTCGAGCGCGATCGTGGGCGGTTCATGGCCGGGCATGAGGAGCCGCTCGACGACCTGCCCCCCGACGATGTGCTTCTCCATGATCTCGGTCACGTCCGCTTCGGTGCCGGCCCAATACCAGACACCTTCCGGGTACACGACGATGCTGGGCCCGTACTCGCAGTGATCCAGGCAGCCGGCCTTGTTTGCCCGGACGATCCCCTTGAGCCCTAGCCGGTCCACTTCCTGCTTCATGAACTCCTGCAGTCGGACCGACCCGTTGTCCGCGCAGCACCCGCGGGGATCGCCCTTCGGACGCTGATTGATGCACATGAAGATGTGGCGCTTGAACGTGGACATCTCAGACAGATGACGCGGCGCGGCGGGCCTCGAGGGACCGCGCGAGGGCTGCGACCTCCTCGGGTTTCAAGAGGGTCGGCTTGAGCGCGTCGGCGGCCAGCAGGGCGGCGATCTCCTTGAGCCGGAGCTTGGCCCGCTCGAGCTGGTCGGCCTGGCCCAGGGCCGAGGCGATGCTCTTGGTCAGTTTCTCGAACTCGCCTTTGATGTCGCGGAAGTCTCGTTGGAGGTTTTTCTCGACGGAGCAGCGGTCGCAGTACCACTTCGGGCTCAGATCAGCGCTCGGCGAGAGCCGATCGTAGACGCGCCCGAAGAAGTCGCGGCCCAGCGAGATCTTCATGAGCGGGACATCGGCCGCCCCGCACCCGTCGCACTTGCCGGCCGGCGAAGCCGTCTCGTTGCCTTCCATCATCGTCACAACCCTCCCAAGGCAAAACGATGATACATCAAAGCGTGAAAGGCTGTCCATATTGTGCTTTCGCGGATGATCGGGGAAAATAGGAATATGATTGGACGATGTCTTGCCCTTGCGCTCTTGATCAACATGATGCCGGTCCTGCACGCGGCGCAAGCTCTGGAGCTGGACCCGGTGGCTGAGGCTAAGCGGCTGGAAGCCGGCTATGCGCGGCTGTGCGGCGTGTGGGAGTGGACGGTGCATTCTCACACGCTGAGTCATCGGGAAGCCAAATCCCAAGTCGTCTTACCGTCGCCGGAGGCGGCCGGCGTTCAGGGACCATCGCCTAACGAGATTAGGATCTACGGTGATGCTGTGTATCTCCGGTGGGACTTTCAAGGCGGGTATCAGGAAGACAGCTTGCTACTGAACGAGAATCGTCGCCTCGAAGGAACGTTCCGCACGTCGTACGGCGCGGTCGGCGCGATCACCGGCAAGCGGGTGTCGTCGTGCCAGCCTGCCGGAGCCGGTGGCAAGCCATGATCATTGGCGTCCCCAAAGAGATCAAGGATCACGAGTTTCGCGTCGGGCTGACACCTGACGGCACACGCGCGCTGGTGAAGGCTGGCCACCGGGTGCTGGTGGAGGCCGGCGCCGGCGCGGGCAGCGGGCTGGACGACCAGGCCTACCGGGCGGCCGGCGCCGAGGTGGGCTCCGACAAGGCCGCCCTCTTCGAGCAAGCGGACCTGATCGTCAAGGTCAAGGAGCCGCTGCCTGCGGAGTATCCGCTCTTCCGGAAAGGCCAGGCCCTCTTCACCTATCTCCATCTCGCGGCCAACCGGCCCTTGACCGACGCCCTGCTTGATCGGCGGGTGTTCGCCATCGCCTACGAAACCGTGGAACGCTTGGACGGCGGCCTCCCGATCCTCCGGCCGATGAGCGAGGTCGCGGGGCGGCTGTCCGTTCAGATCGGGGCCCACTACCTTGAGCGGACGCACGGGGGCCGCGGCGTCCTGCTGGGCGGGGTGCCCGGCGTGGCTCCAGGCGAGGTGGTGATCCTCGGCGCCGGAGTCGTCGGGACGCATGCGACACAGATTGCGGTAGGGCTCGGGGCCCAGGTGACCGTTTTCAATCTCAGTCGGGAACGGCTGGAAGCCTTGGATGCCCTGTACCAGGGACGTGTCACGACCATGGTTCCTCATCCTGAATGGATCGAGCAGGCTGTCCTGGAAGCTGATCTGGTCATCGGCGCTGTCATGGTGCCAGGCGGCCGGACTCCCCTCCTGGTCAGCCGCGGGACCGTCGGCCGCATGAAGAAGGGAGCGGTCATCGTGGACGTGGCAGTGGACCAAGGCGGGTGTATCGAGACGACTCGGCCCACGTCCCACTCGGACCCGGTATACTTAGTGGATGGTGTGCTGCACTATGCCGTGCCGAACATTCCGGGGATCGTGCCGCACACGTCAACTTTGGCCTTGACCAACGCGTCGCTTCCCTTTATTCTTCGCTTGGCCGAGCTGGGACCGGAGCAGGCGGTCCGGACCGATCCCGCTCTTACGAAAGGCCTCAACCTCGCCGACGGTCGTGTCAGGTACCGCGCGGTGGCTGAGGCGTTCGGCTTGCCGTTCACTCCCTGAATCGGGGCGTAGCGCAGCCTGGTAGCGCACTGCGTTCGGGACGCAGGTGTCGGAGGTTCAAATCCTCTCGCCCCGACCAAACCCTAGCTTGCCATGCAATACCTCGAGTGGTCTTTAGTCGTCTGTCAGCGCGGTGGGGTAGCCCCGTGCTCCCGCAGCCCGCACTTCGGAAAGTGCTCGCTGGACGGCCGCAGTTGGGGCTAACCCCACCGCTGCTTCCATGGCTCCCTCTTCTCCAGATCAACATGATCTTGTCGCCGTCGAGGTCGTTGTCTCCGGCGATGTCCAGGGAGTCGGGTATCGCGCGTTTGCGCAACGGGCCGCGAAGGATCTCGGCCTGTCCGGCTGGGTGCGCAATCTCTATGATGGACGAGTGCAGGTCGAGGTCGAAGGTCCGCGCGCGAAGGTCGAGGAACTGCTGGCGCGGCTTCGCCACGGGCCGTCGCTCGCGGTGGTGACCGACGTGTCGATAACCTGGAAAACGCCGACCGGGAGCACGCAAGGCTTCACAATCCGGTTGTAATTGACACGCCTTCCTCGGTGCCCCTATACTCACTCCCTTATGAATTACAAAAAGCTCATTCGTGAGGTTCCGAATTTCCCCAAACCCGGGATCCTGTTCTATGACATCACGACGCTGCTCAAGGACCACGTGGCGTTCCGCAGCGTCATCGGAGACCTCACCGCGCTTTACCGGAACCGCAGCGTGGCCAAGGTCGTCGGCATCGAGTCGCGCGGGTTTATCCTGGGCGCTCCACTGGCGCTTCAGCTCAACGCCGGCTTCGTGCCGGTCCGGAAGCCCGGCAAGCTGCCGGCCGACATCTTCGAGGTCAAGTATAATCTGGAGTATGGTGCCAACTCGCTGGCGGTGCACCGGGACGCGATCGACATGGGCGAGCGGGTGCTCATCGTGGACGACCTGCTC
>DASQRT010000166.1:0-4726 GCA_035642795.1 Nitrospirales bacterium | reverse complement strand
AAAGATGTCGGTGCCCGGTTCGACCGCGTAGGGACGACTGGACCAGAGGTAGACGCCGACAAGCACGACCACTCCGGGCACGCCCACGGCGATGGCGACGCGAGGAATGATGGCGTGGATGCGGGAAGCCACGGTCAGCTCAGCCTACTCCAGGTTTTCCTGCATAAAGCGCGGACTTACGTGGACATCGACTTGGACGAGGGGCGCGTCACCGATGCACTTGAAGGCGTGAATCTCGCCGGCCTTGATGACGAGAATGTCGCCCGCCCCGGCCTCGAATTCTACGCCGTTGACCGTCCAGAGACCGCGGCCTTCCCGGACGAACTGGATTTCGTCGTAGGGATGCCGATGGGGCCCGGGACCTTTCCCGGGGAGGGCGCTGAGCAGGAATACGGACACCTGCACGTCGCCGTTATCGGCGCCGACGAAGTGATGAGAGCTTCCTTTGAACGGTAGGTCTTCCTGACGAACGCGATACATCCCGCGGACCTCCTTAAACCCGGCTTCTCATTATGCTCCGGACACAACTGCCCTCTTGCCGCGCCCAACCAGCTTTCAGGCCCTCGACAGGCCAGACCGTTATTCGGGTGGACGCCATACGAAGGTGTCCCGGGCGCGGTATACGATCTCTCCCCGTGCATTGCGAACCGTCAAGAGCGCGGAGAGAACTGGCCTGTCGAGTGCCGTCGTGGCGACTCGCGTCAGGAACCGGCCGTCGATCGTCATGACGCCGACGCGATCGATCTCACAGGTCAGCTGCACGATGTCTGCCCTGACCGTTCCGTTGAAACATCCAGCCTCTTGTCGCGTGCCGACCCGCGCGAATGTGACCGACGGCTCTGGCAGGAGCGTGAGACGGGTGAATCGGGCACCCATGACGGTGAACTGATAGCCAGGTTCATAGGATCCCTCGGCATCGACTTGCAACGGTCTCGGCGGCGGCGCGACCGCTGCGGGAGGCTGCTCGACGGCGGTGGGCTTGGGCGGGACCGGTTGCACTGCGATGAAAACGCCCGCGGCGACGATGAGAACGCCGACAACGATCAGCACGACACGACCGCGGTGCCGGCCGAGGCTCGCGAGGCTCGCACGGCCGAGGCTCGCCAGGCTCGCCAGCTTTGCAAGGATTGCTCGCAGCCTGGGATCGGTGGGACCCAGCTGCGTCGCCTCCGCCGGCTCGGGGGGAGCCAGAGGCGGGGGCGGCGGGGGCGGCGGCGGCGGCGGCGGCGGCGGCGCGAACCGCGGGGACGGTCGTAGCGGCGCAGGTGCCCTTTTGGGCGGTGGTGGAGCGACTCGTGGGGCCGGTCGAGGCTTCGCGCCGTAACGCGACCTGGTGGCGGCGGTACGCACCCGCCGACGCCATGAGCGGTACGTCAAGACCGTCGTGGCCCACACAATCGTCGGCGCCCACACCCAGCGCAGCTCATTGAGCAGAATGGCGAGGCCACGACTCGTGAGGAATGGGCGGATGTTGAGCGGCGACACCTCGAGCGGCCTGATGGGGAAGAAATACCGTTTCGGGCTGAACGGAGCGAAGAAGGCAATGCCGAGGCCACCCTTCGTCAGGGCGTCCAGAACGCTGTGCGACGCCATGCAAAGGAATAGGAATAGCCACACCCCCTTCGCTCTGAGCGGGCCTGCCCCCGACCGGTAGAAGACCATGACAAAGAGGGCGCTGAAGACGGCAGCCGTCAGGAGCGAATGACTTAGGCCCCGCTGAGCGACCAAATCCCGGTACGCCACACTGACCCGAGGCGCGAACACATCGAGATCCGGCGCGAGGGCGAGGACAGCGCCCGCTAGCCACAGATGCCACGGCACGCGCGGGCGGTGAAAGAATGCGGCAATGGCGCCGGTCGCAACGATGTGTGTTGGGGCAGAAGCCATTTCAGAAATACCTAGGGTTCACGTGCCTTGCATCGCCTGAACGCCGCCGTCGCCATCGCTCGCAGCTCAGGGAACGGGCCATCCACGTAATCCAGAATTGTCTTCCCGCGTTCCTCGCGTCGGCAGGGGTCCGCGCCGGCGGCGAGCAGGATCCGAAACACGGCTGTCTGCTTGCTCAGGGCCGCCTCGAGCAGCGCCGTCATTCCCATCCGGTCGGCGATGTCCGGGTCCGCACCGGCGCGCAGCAGCCGGCGGATGAGGGCGGTATCGGGCCACATCTCGCCGACCGCCATCATCAGCGCGGTCGTACCCGATGAGTCGCGGGCGTTGACGTCCGCGCCGTGGCGCAGCAGCGCGTCGGTGACATCGAGCACCCCGTCGCGCACCGCATCGATGAGCGGCGTCGTGCCGCCCGGGCCGTGCCCGTGCACGTCTACCGCCTCATCCCGCACCAGCGGACGAACGGCATCGCGGGGCGGGTGGGCAAAACGCGACCAGCCGGGGAAGAGACGGGGCTGCGTTTCGGCGGCCTGGCGGATGTCGGCGATGGCAAAGCGTACGATGGTGCCGACGGCCCGGCCGTCCACCACACGGACGGTGTCGGTGCGTTGCATCCCGTCCGCGTCCGCGATGAAGCCGCCGTGCATCCGCCACGGGGCATAGAAGGCGACGGGCACGGGCATCCGACTGCCGCACGCCGCGTGCATCGTCCCGGCGTCGCGACCCGGCTCATAGAGGATGCAGTCGGGTGGGTAGAAGCGCTTGACGTACGCGCGCTCGTCCACGAGCAGCGGGAGACCGAGCCAGACCCGGCGATAGAGCCGGATGTTACCACCCGCCTCCGGGAAGTGGCTGGTGTACGTCGTGTACCAGCCGCCTCCCTCGGGGGTCAACCCGCGGGGGACGGCACACCACGCGACGAGGAGGAGCAGCGTCGCGGCGATGGCCAGGTTCCGGCGGCGGCGGGTCAATTGCTCGCTAACGGATCGGGCCCAGGCTGCGGCGCGCTGAAGAAAGACGCATTCCTTAATCTACGCGCGCCGGCAGGTTCAGGCGCTTGTTAGGCGGCAGCTTTTCGCCACAGGCGCAATGCCCACACACTGAGCCCAGTACTCACAGCCAGGATGAGGATGTCGCTGTGATGAACGTGACCGCGGTCGATGACTTCCCAGATATGCGCGGCTGTGATGACAACGAACAGGATGCCGGTGACAACCAAATAGGTTCTCATTTGGTGTTGCTGCCGCCTAACGAAGTGCGCTTAAGCTGCGGCGCGCTGAGGAAAGATTCATTCCTTAATCTACGCGCGCCGACAGCTTCAAGCGCTTGTTAGGCCGCACGCGCTCATGCGCCGGGTTTCCGACGCTTGGACTCCTGAACGCGATACGCGAGTAGGCTCATGAGGGATATGTACTCCATTGCCCTCTGTTCAGAACCTTCTGGAAAGGTGTGGCCACCCGGATTTCGAATCCCGAGCACAGCACCCTCAAACAGGTGCATCATCCCTTCCTGTTCATCTAGGTCCGTCTGGTCACTGAGATCATTGAAAGAGAGCCAAGGGTTTGCCCTTGAGAATGCCGTCCTCATGAGAGCAGCTCCATCGAGATCGTGCAGCCCCGATCGCTCCTTGACATAGTTCACAAGTGCCTTGGCTGCCGCGAAGACTGCCTCCCAATGGTAGCCGTCAAGGAAGAGGTCGTTCGCAACCTCCGCGATCCTTGGATGGAGATTCAACTGTTGAAAGTATGTCCTTGGGGCTGGTTGATCACCCGAGCCAAGCTCTTCGCGTTTTTCGCGAAGGCGCTCAATCAATCCATTTAGGATGCCTGTTACCTGATTCCTGCCTCGTTCCGTAGCATCAATGATGCCCTCTGGACTCATGTTCAGATACAATGGACCGGCCCAAAGGCGGATGTGTTCATGCTCGTGAAACTCCGGGGAGTTCGGACCGAAGACTTCGCGGATTGTCTCACGAATGTTACTGCGAACAACATCGTCGGCACCTGTGTCTTGGTGAACCGCCGCGGGGATGTCGAGCCTCTTTAGCTCCTCGATACGACGCTCCAACTTCTTGATGCCAGCATCGATCTCTGCGACCGACCTGAACTCCTTGGGCTCGATGGGGGGCGGTTCAGGCTGTTTTCGCTTCGGCATTTGATGTGCGGCCTAACGGATCGCGCTTAGCCTGCAGCGCACGGGTGAAAGATTCATTCCTTAATCTACGTGCGCTGCCAGCTTCAAGCGCTTGTTAGGCAGCGCGGTTACAGGCGATCCCCAAAAACCTTGAGCGCAACCGCCAGCGCAGCGTCAAGCCACCGATCGAACGCATCCACTACATCAGCCTCAGACGTCTTCCACGTAATCACGAAGGGTTCCATGGAGCAGGGCGAGAACTCGTCCGACACGCTGTCGCGGTCGTCGGAGTCCTCGAACGATTCGAGGCGCGCGAAGGACGTGACCTCCATGATTCCGGAGAGCTCACGGCCTACGTGGTGAAAGGAAGTTACGAATACGAGGCGCTCCCGATCTACGCGAACCGACGCTTTGACGAAGTAATGTGCTTCCGTGAAGTTCACATACTTACGGGAGCTTTCGCCCGACTTCACGACTTCAAACTTGTACCAGTGGGCGTTCTTCTTGTCTGGTCCACCCTCACCTAGGTGAATGTCCGGGACTGCAAGGTAAGAAACGGGCTCCCGCAACGCCGTGAACACCTTCTCGATGTGCCGACGGGCTCGTCCCCTGAGTGCCTCGGCAAGGTTGTTGACTCGCCGCAGCTCGGCGTGTTTCTGCTCTCTCCGCTTACTGAACTTTGCCGCCAGACTCTCGATGACGGCTG
>DASQRT010000165.1:0-2197 GCA_035642795.1 Nitrospirales bacterium | reverse complement strand
AACCGCGTTTCGAAATCGCCCGACGTGATGACCATGCAACCCTGGACACGAGCGAAAGTGGCGACCTCACGGTCCGACGAGACAATGGCACTGTCGGAGCCGTACTTTTCCGCCAACCGCTTGATGACCGTATCGGCCGTTTCCCCCTGCCGGGAATAGACAACCTCGAGACCCTCGCGCCGTTCGGCCTGCTCGACCGGGTGACCGGCTCGCCAGCCGTCAAAGACGACCGTCACGGGATGGCCCTTACGCTGGCGATAGCCGGCCAGATCCCGGATCAACTGTTCCCGCTTGGCTTCCACGTCCCCACGTAGACCGCCGCGCACGCCGAGGAGGTTGTAGCCATCGATGATGAGATGAATCGGCATGGGCCTAGCGTATAGAGGCGGGGTTGCCCTGTCAATGTATCAAAAATCTTGACAATTCGGTTCTATTCTTTATATCTTTACGGCCAAGTCCGTATCCAGAACTGGCAAGGAGTGGCAGGAAAGAGCATGGAACACGACCAAAAACTCATGGTCGGCTCTCCCAAGCGATGCCGGACATATCTCCCGCTGGTCGCGCTGCTGGCGCTCTGGCTACCCACCTCCTCTTCCGAGGCAACCTTTAAGACCCCTGATACGCTTCGTGTCGCATCGGTACAATCCGGGCTCACCCACCTGGTCGCTGCCAAGTCCAAATCGCGCTCGGCCAGGGTGAGCACGGTCAACAACCTGCGGGTCTCCCAGAAGGCAAACCAACACAGGCTGGTGCTCGATCTCGCCAGGCCGTTTCGGTATACCCAGCAACGGTTGGCCGATCCCGACCGGCTGGTGATCAACCTGAAGAACGCCGTCCTCAGCCGGACCGCCAAAAACAAAATCATCGATGACCGTTTTCCGATCGAGGTCGAAGTGATGCAGGTCTCGCCACGCAACGTGCGCGTCGTCCTCGATATGGAAAGCATCACCACTGTCAAGCTGCGGAAGCTCACCCGTCCCTACCGCCTGGTCCTGGACTACATCGCGCAAAGTGAAAACTCATCGACGTCCACGCCGCAACCCAAGGTCACGCTCCCGCCCGTCAGTCGCCAGATCACCCAGGACGAACGGCTTGCCCGCCTCGACATCGAGACGATCGTGCTGGACCCCGGGCACGGCGGCAGGGACCCCGGCGCGATCGGGCCAGGCGGGCTGACCGAGAAGGAAGTCGTTCTGGACGTCGCCCGGCGCCTGCGCGATCTCCTGCGGGACCGCCTGGGCAAGAAAGTCCTGATGACCCGAGACAAGGACGTCTTCGCCGAATTGGACGACCGCGCCAAGTTCGCCAACGGGCACAAGGCCGACCTCTTCGTCTCCATCCACATCAACTCGCACCCGAGGCGCACCACGCGCGGGATCGAGATGTACCACTTCGGCACCGCGTCGGACCGGCGTGCGATGGAAGTGGCCGCGCGTGAAAACGGTGACACCATCGACCATGCGCGGGACTTCGTGGACATGATCAAGGCGGACCTGGCGCTGTCCAAGCGCATCGAGGAATCGCAGAACCTGGCGTGGGAGACGAAGCTGGCCGTGGCGAATCACGTCGGCGCCCACTATTCCCTGGAAGATCACGGCGTGAAGACCGCGCCGTTCTACGTCCTGCGCTACACGGCCATGCCCAGCATCCTGGTCGAGCTCGCCTTCATCAGTAACCCCATCGAGGAACGGCGTCTCCGGCAGCCCGACTTCCGCCAGAAGGTCGCCGAAGGGCTCTTCGAAGGAATCCGCAACTACCTCAACTCGGTACAGGTCGCCCTCGCCCGCTAACACCCCGGGCCCGCTGTGCCCACTTTCAAGCTGACGCTAGAGTACGACGGGACCAACTACCATGGTTGGCAGATCCAGCCGAACCTACCGACCATCCAGGGGACGATCGAAGCGGCCATCCGCAAAGTCGCGCAGCACGACGTGGATGTGATCGGCGCCGGACGCACCGACGCCGGGGTGCACGCGCTCGGCCAGGTGGCGCACTTCTCCACCACCTCCCAACTCACGGCCGAGGAATGGCACCGCGCGCTGAACGGCCTCCTGCCGCCGGACATCGCCGTGCTAGCCGTCGAGCCGGTGCCAGACTCGTTCCACGCGCGGCTTTCGGCGAAGTCCAAGCTCTACCGGTACGTGATCCTCACCCGCGTGCACCGCTCGGCGCTCAGCCGATCCAAGGTCCTGCACTA
>DASQRT010000164.1:0-6565 GCA_035642795.1 Nitrospirales bacterium | reverse complement strand
GAGCCGGTAATGTTGGTCCGCTCGCCGATGTTGACGAAGTTCGTGTCGGGTCGGATCGTCAATGGTTCCAGCCCGCTCAAGCGCGTGTACGGCTCGGGGGTCGCGCGCGTACGTGGCGTGAACTCCCGCACCGCCTCCGCGATAGCCTTGATATGCGCGGGCGTAGTCCCGCAGCAGCCGCCGACGATGTTGAGCCAGCCGCGCTCCGCAAACTCCCGGAGATCGGCGGACATAATCTCGGGGGTCTCGTCGAACCCCCCGAAGGCGTTCGGCAGACCGGCGTTCGGATAGCAACTCATATAGACCGGTGCAATGCCCGCCAGCTCTTCGATGTACGGCCGCATCTGCTTCGCGCCCAGGGCACAGTTGATTCCCACGCTCAAGAGCGGCAGGTGGGCGATCGAGTTCCAGAATGCCTCCACGGTCTGGCCGGAGAGCGTCCGCCCACTGCGATCGGTGATCGTCACCGAGACCATGACCGGCACGCGCCGCCCCTTCGCCTCGAAATACTGGTCGATGGCGAACAGCGCGGCCTTCAAGTTCAGCGTGTCGAAGACGGTCTCGCACAGGAGCACATCGACACCGCCGTCCATCAGCCCGCGCACCTGCTCCGTGTAAGCGGCGACCAGTTCGTCGTACGTCACCGCGCGAAAGGCCGGATTGTTGACGTCGGGCGACATCGAGGCAGTGCGGTTGGTGGGACCAATCGCCCCGGCCACAAACCTTGGCCATTTCGGATCTTTCGCCATCACCGCATCGACAGCTTTGCGGGCGACCCTTGCACCGGTCAGGTTCAAGTCATAGACGTGCGCCTCCAATTTGTAGTCTGCCATCGAAATGGAGGTGGAATTAAACGTGTTGGTTTCGATGATGTCAGCGCCAGCATCCAAGTACTGACGGTGGATCGTCTCGACGAGCTCCGGCCTGGTGAGGCACAGGAGGTCGTTGCACCCTTTCAGATCGGAGGGGTGATCGGCGAACTGGCGCCCGCGAAAGCCCGCTTCATCCAGCCGATAGGCCTGAATCATGGTGCCCATCGCGCCGTCGAGGATGGCGATCCGCGTCTGTAAGAGCTGCTCGATCCGCATAGTAGGGAACTATACTGGATAGGTCACGTCGAAGCAAGGTTGCCGCCTTGACAATCTGGGGGACCGCTCCGTAGGATTTGCGGAGTCCTGGAGGCTGGAGATGAGAACAGTCGTGCTACTAATTGTTGGGCTCGTCGCCTGGGTCGTTGCGCCTGCTGCCTCTCTTGCCGGTGCCCTCTTTTCTGACGGCTACCTGGGACTGACCCAGGAAGAACTCCGCGCCAAGCTCGGCACTCCCCACAAAATCCGTGACAAGTCAGCCGCCCTGCGGGTCTACAAGTACTACGCGTTCGATGAATGGGAGAACGTGCTGAAGGATCAGATCCCGGGCGCCGTGGGAGAGGACGTCTATCTGTATGTCCGGGACAAGACCCATGTGCGGTATTCGTTCCAATACGCCAAAGAGGAAAGGCCGGATTCCGACACGCCCACCCTCATCGTCAAACTGGTGGACATTGAGTTCTTGAGCCCCGATCCGATCACGGGTGCCGTCGAAGGCCCGGTCGCCGTCCCGCTCGCCGTCCCGTTGAAAGAGGTCCCGAAGCTCATCCCCGAATTCAAGCCCTCCTTGGCCGACGACGCCCCGACGTACCGGTCGAATCTGTTCATCATCATGCTTCAGAACGAAACCTCCAAGGGGGCACTCCGCCTGGTCAAGGAACGGAACAAGGAAGATTACACCTGGTCGCTCTCGTACCGACTGTACGCGACCGAGCCCTTCCCTCCACGCATCACCTTGAACGAGATTGTGAACCGTGTCGAGATCGCGATTGACAGCCTCCAGCTCATCAAAGATCATTACAAGCTGACGCACGAAGCGATGATCAATCCCTTCTCAGCGAAGGCCGCCTCCCTTCCGCCTCCCGCCGAATCTCCCAAGAAGACAATCCCCCGCCCGCGCTACGCGCCATAACTTAGCCGGTTTCGTCTGCGAACCGGATGTCCCGGCGGTCCGCCAAGAGAAGATAGGCCTCACCCCATTGCCGCGGGTTCTCCAGGTTCCAGGCTTCATTTGACTCAAGCGGCTTTAACCGGAGGCCCCAATTGCCCCCCGACACCAGATAGACGACGCCGGCGCCCGAGTCTTCAACGGGCTGGGCTACGGCTGGGCAGAGTGGTGCCGAGGCATCGTCCTGCCAGCCGGTCACCCGGCACCACTCACCGGTGGAGACCCGGTCATACACCCGCACCTGCACAACCGGACGTGCCGGGCTCAGCTCGCGGAAGCGGAGGAATACCGAGTTGCTGCAGTTGGGGTTGGACTCGACTTCAACGTACATAGGCGGGATGACGGAGGCGGAGCGCTTGACCCTGCCGAAGACACGCTGCTAGATTAACGCCATGACCACGCCGAATGCGATCAGCCTGAAGGAAGTTCCCTATCTGTGCCGTCGCTCCGTCCGCGTGGCCGTGTACGTGTTCCTCGGCATGATCCTGCTCGGCATGGTCACGTGGCGCTTCCTCCCGTACTACAAGTACTCCACCCTGGAGGAAGCCATCGCCCAGAAGCGGATTGTGGTGGGCATGAGCCGAGAGCAAGTCCTGAAGAGCTGGGGCGCGCCGTATAAAATCGACGTGACCTATACAGACACCGGGGTGCGCCGTGAATTGTGGGTCTTCGAGGATTGGATCGACAGCTCCACCGTGAAGCACCGCTATCTCTATTTCGAAGAGGACGCCGTGGTCGGCGGATGGTACTGACCGTGCCCTTACCCGGCCTGCCCTCCCGGCTGGGGCGTGTCCTCAATGGCTTCAAGGAAATCATGCGCCAGCAGTGAGGCGCGATCGAAGTCGGCTTCAGCGACAAGGATGATCCGCTCGTTAAACGGAAAGATGTTGAGGCCGGGGTACAGGCCGCCGAAGTGCTCGTTCTGAACGAGAAAATCAATCCCGTTACCTTCCAGAAGGCTCTTAATGAGCATTAGTTCGTTTTCGTCACGAGGGATCAACAACTTGGTCATGTCAAAATTGTAGGCCGTATCTGTCCTAAATGCAACGCCATTGCCCGGCCTACTTGCACTTTCGAACACGGCCCCATACACTTCAACTACATTTTAGCCGCATCGGTGTGACGTGACATGACCCTGGATCGTATGCGTTCCCTGGATCGAGTAGTCGGTTCGGCGGTATGCCTCGTTCTCTCGATGGTGCATAGCCTGGTGTCCCTGGTGAGGCCGACACGGGCTCCGGTATCACCGCGTAACATCTTGATCATAGAAATCTCGGAAATGGGATGCCTGGTCCTCGCCTATCCGATGCTGGAAGCTTTGAGGCGTCGGTACCCGGAAGCGATCCTCTACTTCTTGATGTTTGAAAAACTCCGAGGCAGCGCGGAAGTACTGAATCTTGCGCCTCGAGAGCGGCACATGCTCTTGCGTGACCGCAGCCTCGGTGTGTTCCTGGTGGATGCTGTGCGGGCCGCCTGGCAACTTCGCCGGTGCAGGATCGACACCGTCGTGGATCTGGAGTTGTTTTCTCGCGTCAGTGCGGTTCTGAGCTATCTCAGCGGTGCCTCTAACCGCGTAGGATTTCATCGGTACCACATGGAGGGCCTGTATCGGGGGGATTTTCTGACTCGCAAAGTACCGTACAATCCCTACCTCCATATCGCTAAGAACTATATGGCCTTGCTGGATGCGCTTGAGGATTCAGCATCGGGAACGCCGCCTGTGAAGAAAGACTACGGCGCAATTCAGCAGGGCCTGCCACAGATACGAAACTCGAA
The DNA here is from genome assembly GCA_035642795.1 of Nitrospirales bacterium. Classification (GTDB taxonomy): domain Bacteria; phylum Nitrospirota; class Nitrospiria; order Nitrospirales; family NS-4; genus NS-12. The sequence goes on along the minus strand of DASQRT010000164.1, from coordinate 2,752 downwards.
AGAAGAGGATCTGGCGATCGGGGCAAAGTTGAAGCAGGCTTGCTCCGCGCTGGCGGGAATCAGCCGGATTGTCCTCCTGAATCCGGGCGGCGGGGAACTTCCGATCAGGGCTTGGCCCTTTGCCAACTATGTCCAGCTGGCGGAGATGCTGCTGGAGACGCCTGGTCTCGCCGTCGGGGTTGTGGGATTGGCTGGCGATCGTGTGTGGTACGAGCGGATGGCGGACACGATTCGGTCGCCGCGCTTCTTCAACTTGGCAGGGCTGACGGCAACGGTCAGGGAAATTGTTCAAGTCTTCAACCAGTGCGATGTTTTGGTCACGTCAGACGGCGGTCTGGCGCATTTTGCCGGTCTCTCGTCCATCCACTGCATCGTGTTCTTCGGTCCGGAGACGCCGGTCCTCTACGGACCGTTGACCTCCAATTACACGTGTCTCTACGCGGGAATAAGCTGCAGCCCCTGCCTCAGCGCCTATAATGCGCGGAAGAGTCCTTGTGACGGAGACAACGTGTGCGTGAAGCTCTTCACCCCTGACCATGTCAAAGGGCTGGTTATGGAGGCATTGAGGTCTCGCGCATGACCGTGACTCGACCATGGCCACGTCGAAATGCAACGCTGGTGCTTGCACTCTTGAGCACGGACCCGTACACTTCAGAGGAGTAATCAGGGTGTTTCTGTGATCTGGACGCGCCGTTCCTGCCCGGCCCCACCGGAGATCATCATGACGCGCTTCCACTCACGGATCCGATATACCGCCCACGCATTGGGCGTGCCCTGGTAATAGGCGTCGGGATCTTCTCCAGTAGCCGAGAGGTAGATGGGTTCCGTGAATCCTTCATCCAGGACATTGTCGAGGAGGCACTCGGTCGTCAGGCCCTTGCCTTTCAGCGACACCTCGGCGAGCAGTTTAAAAATTTCTTCCGTGATTTGGAGCGTAACAGGTTCCATCGGACAGTGGATTCTAGCGAGTCGGTGACGGCGATGCAACGGAGAACACTATGAAGCCTTTGTCCAGCGACCAGTTCCGCGAAAAGCTGATGGCAATCATGGACCGGAAAGACCACTGGGCGTGGCCGCATTTCTGCGGTCCCCAGATCACCAAGGTCCAGCTCGAAACGCACTTTCGGCAGGAGTACGCGGTGTACGTTAGGGACTTCCCAGTCTTCCTGAGCCGGATCCACGGGAAGAACCCGCCTCGTCCTGTCCGCAGCGAACTTGCCCGCAACATCTACGAGGAAGACACCGGCGGCCTCTCCCTCGGACAATCCCATCCCGATCTCTTTCTGACCATGATGCTCGGCCTGGGGTTCGAGCGCGCGCACTTCCGCGACGTCAGCCTCCTGTCAGAAAGCCGGTCGTACCGCGAGTGGCTGGACAAGATCACCAGCGAAGGCGACTGGTTGACCGCGCTCGCCGTCGTGACCATTTTCGTCGAGGGAAGCGTCCATGACCGCCAGGAAGTTCTCCACCCCTCTCCGCCAAAAGACGCCGAGCAGATCGAGGAGATTGTTCGCAAGCACCCCCTGGTGCAGAACCACGGGGTTGATCCCAAATACTTAGACCTAACCCGGGTCCACCTCATGGTCGAACCTGGCCATCGCCAAGCGGCCTGGAAGACTGTCCTGGACTATGCGCTGGGGGCCGCCGATCAGCAGCTCATTCTCGACACCATGCAGGAAAGCCTGGAACACTGGCTGCGTTATCGTGATGGAGTCGCCCGGTATTGCGGTCTTCGAAAGTGACCGGCCGCCTGGGATTCTACTATCCGTTCCATCTTTGTTCACCCGAAAGCCTGGAGCGCTTCCTGACCCGCTACGACACCGTCCACTTCCGCGACTATATGGCCCTGCAATTGACCCCGACCAGCGGCACGACAGCCGCTCCGGACCGCATGGGCGATTACCATGCCGAGTTCATGCAGCAAGGCCGGATCGTTCAAGGCCACAACACCAGTGGGCCGCTCAGCCCGGAGATGGACCGGCGGATCGACCGGGATTTGAAAGACCGCGAATGGCGCGAGATCTTCCACCTCGCCGTTCGGAACGATGTCCGCTTCCAACGAGGCCTTGTTCCGGAAGACACCGCGCTCACGCCGTGGTTGCGCGCATCGTGGACGGAATGGCCGATCACTCTGGCGGAGGTTCGGCAGATGTCACGGCTGAGACTGGATCCTGAGCGGGCCATCGCGCTGGAGTACGGGCTGATGCTGGTGAAAACCTCCGCCTCGCTCTGGTACACGATTCAACTGTGCCAGCAATACGGATTCGACGCGATCACCGATTCCGCCGCGCACGATCGCCTTCTCCAACGCATGAAGATACGGGATCGGATCGTTCTGCAGACATTCCTCTTACGCCAGTAGGCGCCTGCCTTCGTGGCAGGCAGGAGGCAGCTTTGCTAGAATGAAGGCCGGGAGGTCACCAGATGGTCGCGCTGCCGACAGCCCCGACTCCTCAAACGGTTGAAGAATCGAGCGCTCTGACCGGGGGCGACCTGGAAGCCCGGGTCATCGTGTACAATTGCAACTGCCATACTTACCAGCAAGTGATCGACCTGCTCTGCCGGGCAGTCCCCAAGATGACACCTGCCCGCGCTTTTGAACTCGCCTACCGGATTGACCACACCGGATCAGCGGAAGTGTACGAAGGCCCCTTACAGACCTGTGAGCGGATCGCTGCGATCCTGGCCGATGGCGGCTTGCGAGTCGCCGTCCAGTAGGCGCGGCGCGTCAGCCCTTCTTGATGAAGCTGAT
>DASQRT010000163.1:0-14580 GCA_035642795.1 Nitrospirales bacterium | reverse complement strand
GGGCAAGGGGACGTGCTTTAATTGCCATGGGACGAGCGGCAAGGGCGACGGCCCGGCCGGCCAGATCCTGAACCCCACGCCGCGGAACTTCACGAATCCGAAGTTCCACAAGCTCCGGACCGATGGCGAGATGTTCTGGGTGATCAAGAACGGGAGCGCGGGGACTGGTATGGTGCCCCTGATCGGCACGGCGATTTCAGAAGATGAAGCGTGGTATGTGATTCTCTACGAGCGGAGCTTCGAGGGCAAGTAAAGCACAGGCGCAGCGTTTTCGCGAGGGCAGGCGCTCCGGACGGAGCGTCTGCCCTTCGTGTTTGAGGGCCTTGCGGCGTCACCGCGCCGCGAGTCCGGCCGGCGTGGAGTGCCGTCTCGACAACCGACAGGCCAGCCAGGCTTTCAAGGCGACGGCCAAGCGATAGGGAGGCGAGAGCGTGATGCGCCGACTGAACACCTGGTAGCGGCAGGCTTCGATGCGCTCCAGGATGGTGTGATAGATCGCCCGCATGATTTCGGCGGGCACCAGCGAGCGGCGGTCGGCTTCGGGCAGCGCGGCGTCGGCGGTCCGATAGTACTCCTGGGCGCGACGGCATTCAAACTCCATCAGGTTGACGAACGCCGGTGTGTAGGCGCCGGCTAGGAGGTCCTGCTCGCTGTACCCGAATCGCGCCAGGTCTTCCATCGGGAGGTAGATGCGCCCGCGCGCACCGTCCGTCTTCAGGTCGCGCAGGATGTTCGTCAACTGGAAGGCGATGCCAAGGTTGATGGCGTAGGTCTGGGCTTCGGGCGTGCGGGTCCCGAAAATCTTCAGACAGACGAGCCCGACCGCCGACGCGACCCGATAGCAGTACTGGTAGAGGTCGCGGAACGTGGTGTAGCGGTTGATGGTGAGGTCCATCTCCACGCCCGCGATGATGTCATCGAAGTATTCTCGAGGGATGCCCAGCCGCCGAATATGTCCCCCCAGGCAGGTCATCACGGACGAGAGCGGTTGGACGGGGGGTGCCACTGTGCTGCGCTCTGTTCGGTACAGGCTGGTGAGCTCTTCGCGCCAGCGCGCTAGGCGGTCGTGCGGGTTCGAGCCTGGCTCCGGCTTGTCCACGACCCTGTCAACCTCCTGGCAGAAGGCGTAGACCGCGTGCATCGCGTCGCGGCGGTCCGGAGGGAGGAAGAAGAACGAATAGTAGAAGTTGCTGCCGCTTCGCTTGGCGAGCGTGGTGCAGTATGCCTGCGCTTCTTGGCTCGTCATGGCGACGGGGGCCCGGCCGACCAGCGTGTCACGTGATCCTGCACGCTCCGTCCGGGAGGCGATGCCCGAACAGGTGGGGATGGAACAGCGCGGCCAGCAGCTCCACGCCGTCCACCAGGCGGGGCCCGGAGCGGTTGAAGTGCGCCGGACCTTCGACGGCATAGACTGCGCCGGCTTGGACGGCTGGCAGATCCTTCCAGCCAGGGCGGGCGGTCAGGAGGTCCAGTTCGGTCGCCGTCCTGGCGATGCTGAAGCCGCAGGGCATCACCACCAGCACATCCGGTTGACAGCCTACGACGCGCTCCCAGGAGACGACCGTGGAGGGGACGCCGGCTTCCGCCAGCAGATCCACGCCTCCCGCCAATCGCACCATCTCCGGCACCCAATGACCTGCGCAGTAAATAGGCTCCAGCCATTCGAGGCAGGCCACCCGGCGGGGACGGTCTCCTTGGACCTGGGCCTGTACCTTGGCGACCCGGCTTCTCAGCGCGTCGGCCAGCTGGTGAGCTTGCGCAACACGACCGGTGGCCCGGCCGATCTCGACGACATCGCGGTACACATCCTCCAGCGTGGTGGGATTGAGCGAGAGGAGCTGTGGCGTCCGCCTTAGCCCGGCCAGCGCCCGCTGGACTTCGCTTGGCGTCACCGCGCAGACTTCACAGAGACTCTGCGTGATGATGAGGTCCGGATCCAACCGGTGCAGCAAGGACTCGTCGATGCAGTACAGGCCGCTCCCGTTTTTGAGAGCGTCCCGGACCTGCCGGTCGATGGCCAGGCTGCTGGTCTTCTGGGGGTCCACGGCACTGCGGATGATCACGGGCTTGTGCCGGATTTCCGGCGGGTAGTCGCATTCGTGGCTAATGGCCACCAAGTCGTCTACCAAGCCGAGGGCGGCCACGACTTCCGTGGCCCCAGGGAGCAGGGAACAGATGCGCATGGTCAGATCCAGAACCGTCGCTCGAGGGCTTCGAGATCGTACCCCTTCAGTGCGGATGCGACGGCATCCGCGCCTACAAGTTGGTCGGCCGGATAGGTTGTGGAGACCGCCAGGCACCGCATCCCGGCCGCATGGGCCGCCTGGATGCCGGCGATGGTGTCTTCAATGACGAGACAGTCCGACGCCTGGACTGCCACCCGTCGGTTCAGGGCCTGCAAGGCGTGCAGGTACCCTTCCGGATCGGGCTTCCCGTTCCGGACGTCCTCGGCCGCGGTGATGTGTTCGAAGCTGGACCGCAGACCGACGCTTTCAAGTATAAATTCGACCTCGTGGCGCAGCGCGCCAGACACGATCGACAGGCGGTAGTTGCCAGCCGCGCGCTTGACGAAGTCCTCGATGCCAGGATACACGACTGGTGAGACCTTAATCTGCTCAAGCATCAGGACAGCTTTCCGCTCGACGAGGCGGCGAACGGTCTCCGGCGGGGCGGGGCGCTCGTGAGCCGACAGGAGTGCCTGGAAACAACCGTTGTCGTCCAGACCCACGTACTTCTGGTAATAATCCTGTTCACTGAGAGGGAGACCCTCCTCGTGCAAGACCCGCTGGAACATCTTGAAGTGAAGCGGCTCGGTGTCAGCCAGGACGCCGTCGAAATCGAAGATGATCGCCTTCAGCACGGGCTTGTTCTGCGTTCTCCTGGGAAGGCCGCATTATAGCATTTCTGCTTCCCCTCGCTAGTTCAGGATCAGACCGGCGTATCCGACCACGCGATGGACGTCGCCACTGACATCTGCCGATGTCGCGTAGCGCACGAGTTGCGCCTGGCGTGTGCCCTAGGTCCGCGCGGCGAAGAGGACGGCGGTGGTGGGCACGTACCCGCACATGGTCACCTGATGGGTCTCGACGGTCCGGTGGAGGCGTTCCCCGTCGAGCGCGTTGATGGCCTCGATCGCCAACCGGTCCTGTTGATGGGCAAAGGTCTCGGCGGTCAGCCCAGGAGGAGGCGACTGGCCGAAGCCCGGCCCGCAGTGTGTGAGATCGGTGCTCGCGATGAGAAGCGGGGGCGTGGGGGTTGCTTCGATCACGGCAGCGAGCGCGGAGCCCACTGCCCGGCAGGTCTCGAGATTGCGGAAGCCGAGGACGATGGGGAGGATCTGAATGTCCGGTCGCAGCGCGTGTAGGAATGGCAGCTGGACCTCGAGGCAGTGCTCGCTGAGATGGGCGATATGGTCCGGCTGCGCCTCAGGGCAGCACGTCAGGAACGACCGGGCCAGGTCTGCCGCGACCGTCAGCGAACCGCCGGGCAGCAGCCACTCGCCCTCACTATAGACCGAGAGAGGCGGGCCGAAGCCCGTGTGGTTGGGACCGACCAGAATCGCAGTGGAAGGGAGCGTGACCCGGCTATACACCGCTCCCGCGACGGCGCCTGAGTACATCAGTCCGGCGTGCGGACAAATGATGGCGGGCGCGGCTACGCGGGGCGCGTCGGGTTCGAGCAGGGCACGCACCTGCTCGCGCAAACGCTCCGGTGTCCCTTCGTAGAAGCGCCCGGCGCAGGCGGGAAGGCGTTGTGCTGGTAGCGTTCCCATGATCCTATCGCGGGTCCTGTCGCCGCATCACCCGGACGTGCTCAGATACTTTCGCCGTCGAGGCCCCGCAGACTCGGCTGTAGGCTCTTCCGCTCCGCCCGGGGCCCATGCGGCGCCACCCGCTCCAATCGACACCCTCGTCTCTTCTAGGACGGACGCTGGGCCAACAGCGCGGCGGTGAACGGTCCCGTGCGCGGGTCCAGGGCTCCTTCGCGATAAGCAAGCACGCGGAGTTCTCGGCACAGGGAGAGGAGCTCGTTATGGCCCAGGCAGAACTCGCCCCGCCGGGGATGGTTGAACCGTTCGTGATTGTCGATGAGAAAGGTTTCATACACGAGCAGTCCACCAGGCTTGAGGGCGCGCATGATTTGCGGGAACAGGTCCCGCTGCAGATAGTAGAACACGGCGATCAACTCGAAGGAGACTGGGGGGATCGCCGGCTCCTGCTCGAGGTCTACCAGGCGCGTGGTGATGGTGGAGTGCCCGAGCGTCTTGGCCGTGGTCTGCACCGCCTCGAGCGCCGCCGCGTCCCGGTCCCATGCCTCGACGCGGAATCCTTCCTGGGCAAGATAGAGCGTGTGTCGGCCTCGTCCGCAGGCTAAGTCGAGCGCGTGCCCCGGAGTCAGGAGGTGTCGGTGTTGCGTGAGCCAGTCGGCGGGACGATCACCGTGCGGGCCGCTGGCTGCGTGTCGCGTGATCCTGGCGCCGGTGGATTCGCGGACGCCGTGCACCGGAGGTTTGAGCTTGCGGACCCAGAGCTCCACGGCCGACATAGGGAACTGCGTGAGGATGGCCTGGGCGAGTCGTTCGGCCAGGGCTTCCAGCAAGTGGAACCGTTCGGTCCGGGCGATGGCGAGGACCTGGTCGGCGACCTGCGTGTAGTCCACCGTGTGCGCCACGTCGTCTGTGACGGCAGCCAAGTTCATGTCGAAGAACAGCTCGAGATCCACCGCCATCGGTTGGGGGGTCTCGCGTTCGCGCTCCGAGACGCCGCAATAGCCTTGAAACTCCAGGCGTTCAATGACGAGCCGGTCACTCACGGTCGAGGCTCCTGCACGGGGTTGCGAGGACACGCTACCGAGACTCTGCGGGCAATGTCAAGGTGAAGGCATCCTGGGATTCCCCTTGACTTGGATTCCGGCCGGCTCCTACAATTCACTGAATGATCGGGCCTTTTCAATTTTATAGGACGGGGACCCATGAGCGAATTCACCCATTTCAACGAATCCGGTCGGGCTCGCATGGTTGATGTCTCCGAGAAGGCAGCCACCCACCGGACGGCGACGGCCCAAGCGCGGATCCTCATGCAGCCGGAGACCTTGGAGAAGATCCGCCGTGGGAAGATCGCCAAGGGGGACGTCCTCGCCGTGGCCCAAACGGCCGGGATCATGGGAGCGAAGCGCACGCCGGACCTGATCCCCATGTGCCACCCGCTCCTGATCACCAGCGTGGACATCGATTTCAAGGAAGACCCGCAGCCAGACCGCAACGGCTACTGCAGCATCACGGCGACGGCAACCGTCAAGACCGCCGGGCAGACCGGGGTTGAGATGGAGGCCCTCACAGCGGTGTCCGTAGCAGCGCTCACGATCTACGACATGTGCAAGGCCGTGGACCGGGGGATGGTGTTCACCGATATCTGCCTGCTGGAGAAGGCTGGTGGTAAGTCCGGGAATTACAGGCGCACGACGTGAGGAACGTGAGGATGAGTGACACCCGGGGAAAGGGCGCGTCTTGGCGCGACCGGGGTGGGCGGGTGTAAATGGTCACGCTCAAGTTGTTCGGCATGCTGAAAACAATGTCAAGAAATCAAGCCGAACTGTACGTCTCGCTCAACGGCGGCCGCACGGTGGGCGATCTGGTCGGCCTTCTGGAAAAAGACTACCCCGAAATGGCCGAGCTGATTCAGAAGAAAAAGGTCCTGGTCTCCGTCAACCACGAGATCGCCCATCCAGACACGGTCATCAGCGAGGGCGATGAGGTGGCGTTGCTGCCCCCGTTCGCCGGCGGGACGCCCGCCGATCCTGAGGCTATGCTGGTGCGGATCCAGCGGGAGGACTTCTCGATCGACGCCGAGCTGGCGCGGGTGCGGACCCGCTCGAACCGCATCGGAGGGATCGCGATCTTCCTGGGCACCGCCCGGGACCGGTCCAAGGGCCGCGACGTTTCCGGCATCAAGTTCGAGTATTACGAAGGGATGGCCCAGAAGAAGCTCCGCGAGATCCGGGAGCGGGCCCTGAAGGACTTCGACGTGATCGAAGTCCTGATCGTCCACCGGTACGGAGACATCCAGGTCGGCGAGAACATCGTGCTGGTCATCGCTGCCGCCGAGCACCGAGCCGAGGCGTTCCGGGCCTGCAAGTGGAGCATCGACGAGCTCAAGCAGATCACCCCGATCTGGAAGCTCGAAAGCACCCCGCAAGGCGAGGTCTGGGTCGAGGAACATCCATGAGCACGCTCCCGCTGAGCAGCGAGCTGCCGACCGTCACCGACACATTCGGCCGTCCGCTCCGCAGCCTGCGCCTTTCGGTCACGGACCGGTGTAACCTGCGTTGCAAGTACTGCATGCCGGAGGAAGAGTACACCTGGCTGCCGCGCGAAACCATACTCTCGTTCGAGGAGATCGACGCGCTGGCCGGCATCTTCACGGAGCTCGGCGTCGACAAGGTCCGCCTGACCGGCGGCGAGCCCCTGCTGCGCAAGGACCTGCCGGTACTGATGCGCATGTTGCGGCGCAATCCCCGGGTCAAGGACCTAGCCCTGACGACCAACGGCGTCTTGCTGGCGGAGCAAGCACAGGCGTTCTACGACGCCGGCCTGCACCGGGTGACCGTGAGCCTGGATACGCTCAAACCCGAGCGGTTCAAGGCCTTGACGCGGCGGGACACCTTCCAGCAGGTACTGGAAGGCATCGAGGCGGCGGTGCGGGTCGGATTCAAGGGGCTGAAGTTCGACACGGTGGCCATCCGCGGCTACAACGATGACGAGCTTGTGGACCTGATCGAGTACGGCAAGCGCCTCGGCGGCGAGGTGCGCTTCATCGAGTACATGGATGTCGGGGGCGCGACGGACTGGTCGATGGACAAGGTCCTCTCCATGGCGGCCATTGTGAAGATGCTCGGCCAGCGCTACGGACGGATCGAGCCAATCCTCGAAGAGAGTTCCGCGCCGGCGCAGCGGTTCGCCCTGCCGGACGGCACGACGTTCGGCATCATCGCATCCACAACGACGCCCTTCTGCGCCACCTGCGACCGGAGCCGGCTCACGGCCGACGGCATGTGGTTCCTGTGCCTCTACGCGACGGAAGGGACTGATCTGAGGCAACCGCTGCGCGCCGGCGCCGCGCGGGAAGAAATCAAGGACCTTATCCTCGCAGGGTGGCAGGCCCGTCGGGATCGCGGCGCCGAACAGCGCAAGGAGCTCGAGCGGGTCGGAATCAGAGCGAGGCTGGTCGAAATCGAACGTCTCCGCCAAGACCCCCGTCTCGAGATGCACACCAGAGGTGGATGACATCTGAGCTTCCGTTCTTGACCGTGCTGGGTCTGGGCTTCCTGTTGGGCGCGAAGCATGCGCTCGACGCCGACCACGTCGTCGCCATCTCCACGATCGCGACCGAGCAGCGCGACCTGGGGCGTGCCTGTGCGATCGGGTTCTGCTGGGGAATCGGCCACACGCTGGTGTTGCTGCTCGCCGGCTTGGCAGTCCTGAGCTTCAAGCTCACGATTACGGGCGAGTGGGCCAGGCTCTTCGAAGCCGCAGTGGGGCTCATGCTGGTCGGGCTCGGCGTGTCGGTCGGGCTGACGCTCTGGCACGAGCGGCTGCATGTGCACGCCCACGCGCATGCGGATGGGGCCGCGCACCTGCACGTCCATTCCCACCGGGACGGTCCTCACCACGCTCACCTGCACCGTTTTCGGTTGGAGTACAAATCTCTCGCCGTTGGGATGGTCCATGGCCTGGCCGGGAGCGCGGCGCTGCTCCTGCTCGTCCTCTCTGCCGCCCGTTCCGTCCTGGACGGCGTCCTCTATATCCTGGCGTTCGGCGCCGGTTCAATCGCCGCGATGGTCCTGCTGGGGATCATGTTGAGCCTGCCGTTCGTCTTCACTCCGGTGCATCTCGTCCGCACCCATCTGGCGCTGCGAGCGATCGCCAGCCTGGCCAGCGTGAGCCTGGGTGGGATTATCTTGTATGAGTCCTTTGTGCTGTGACGGGTGTTTAAAAAGCCTTCGGGCGACGCTGCGTTTCAGTCAGGGTTTACATTGACTTATGCCGCTTATTTTGTCTACTCTAGTCGAGCTTTATCCCTAAGCGCTCAATGACTTCGCGCGTAGCGCGTCCTCCAGGTGCGTGTTCCGGTCATTCTAGGATGAGACGGTTCTTTGTTGTATTCTTGCGCAGTTGAGGGCGGGACGGGAGGATGTTACATGGACATCGCTGTCGGGGCCAAGACCGATGTCGGTCTGAAGCGCCCCCACAACGAAGACAGCCTGTGTGTCGATCCCGAGGTTGGGCTCTACGTTGTATGCGATGGGCTGGGTGGGCGGAATGCGGGGGAAGTCGCGAGCCGCCTGGCGGTCGAGGTCATCCAAACGCATATCCGCGAAGCGCGGCGGAATGCGAGCCTGCCCATGGTCGGGGAGTACGACAGGCAGTTCTCTCCATTGACCAATCGGTTAGCCAGCGCGATCCGGCTGGCGAATCAAGCCATCCGCGACGCAGCAAAGAATCGACCGGATCAAGAGGGCATGGGGACGACCGTAGTGTCAGCCATACTCAACGAGCAGGCGCTCTCGGTCGCCCATGTCGGTGACAGTCGCATGTACCTGTTCCGTGGGAACACGATCGAGCCGTTGACAGCGGATCACTCGCTGGTCGCCGAACAGGTCCGGAGGGGGATGCTGACGGAAGAGGAGGCTGAGCGGTCGCCTCAGCAGAACATCATTACCCGTGCCTTGGGTATCGACGACGCCGTTGATGTCGAACTGGATGAGGTCCCGCTGATGCAGGGGGACGAGCTGCTCCTGTGCTCCGATGGCTTAACGCGCGGCGTGAAGCCGGCCGAAATCCTCGAAGTCGTCCGCCGGGAGACGGACCCACAGGCTGCGGCAGAACGCCTGGTCGAGCTGGCCAACGCGGCTGGCGGCCTGGACAACATCACTGTGATTCTCGTCTCCATTCAGCACAGCGCCAGCGAGACGCCCATGCAACGTGTCTGGAATTGGCTGATGACCTAACGTGCGAGCGAGAGGAGCATCATGCCGAAGATCTTTCTGAAGTTCAACGAGCAGGTTCTCAAGGAGATCCCGCTCGACAAGCCCCGGTTGACGATCGGTCGCAAGCCGGACAACGATCTCGTGATCGACAACCCAGCAGTGTCCGGTCACCATGCCCTGATCTTCAGTCAGGAAGGCGCCTTCTTTATCGAAGACCTGGGGAGCACCAATGGCACCTTCGTCAACGACGCGAAGATCCAGAAAGAGAAGTTGAAAAACAGCGATCGTGTCGCTGTCGGCAAGCATGTCCTGATTTACCAGGACGAAATCGCCGCACCTCCGCCTCCTCCCAAGGAGACCGAGTCGGACAAGACGATGATTCTAGATACTGCCAAGCAGAGAGAACTGTTGAAAGCCGCTCAGGGAACCATGAAGACCGCCGCGGTGGGAGGGAAGACGACGGAGAAGGTCGGACGGCTGACAGTGGTCTTGGGCGAGACGGACCGGAAGGAGTACGAACTGACGAGCCAGTTGACCGTGATCGGCGCGGAAGACACCGCGACGGTCAAGCTCACTGGTTGGTTCGCTCCGAAGAATGCGGCGCTCATCAGTCGTCGAGGCTCGGCGTATTTCATCAGCACGCCGGAAGGGGCCAAGAAGATCACGGTGAACGGAGTGGCGGTTCAGGGACAGAAGCAATTGCAGGACGATGACACCATCGTCATCGCCGGCGTTCATATTCAGTTTTTTCTGAAGTAAGGCGCCAGAGCCGGTGAGGATGATTACTGCGAGGCATCGGTAGGCACCCGTGGCTAGCCAAAAAGAACAGCTCAGCATCGATCTCGCCAAATTCGTCGAACAGAGTCAATGGGCCAAGGCCGTCGCGTGCCTGCAGGATCTGGTCGAGCTCGAGCCGGCGAATGCGAATTACTATCTCCGCATGGGTGACTATAACGTCAAGGCCGGCAACAAGTCCGGCGCGGTCAAGGCCTACTACCAGGCGGCCAAGCTGTTCGTGGATTCCGGCTTCTCGGTGAAGGGCATCGCGACCTACAAGATGATCCTGCGATTGGCCCCAGCGGAGAAGCAGGCCCGGGAGCTGATGCGGGACATCAATTCCAGCCCTGCGGTCACCGGCGGGCTTGCGCCACCGTTTCTCATTGCTCCTGAGGCTCCACCCCCACCTTCCCCAACGCAGGCTGAACCGCCACCTCCGCTTCTGCCGCCTGCCGAGGAAGTGGCGCCCCCCCCTCCTCCGCCCCTTCCACCGCCGGTCGAGGAAGTGGCGCCCCCTCAGCCTCTGCCCCCTCTGCCGCCTGCCGAGGAAGTGGCGCCCCCTCTTCCTCCGCCCCTTCCGCCGCCGGTCGAGGTCGCGCCTCCTCTTGAGCTCGAGCCGGAGCCGGTCTTGGAGCTTGAAGTCGAGGTGATGGCATCCGAGCAGCCGGATGAAAAGAAGGACATCAACCCCCTGTTCGCCGCCTTTACCAAGGAGGAGTTCGGGGCTATCGTGGACAAGCTCGAGCCGATGCAGTTCATGGCTGGCGAGCGTATGATTGCCGAAGGCGACGAGGGCAATGCGATGTACTTGATCAGCCGAGGCGGCGGGAGGGTGGTCAAAGAAATTGATGGGCGGGAAGTGGTCCTGGACGAGCTCGGCGAGGGCGAGTTTTTCGGCGAGATGTCTCTCCTGGTGGGAGGGCCCCGCAGCGCGTCCGTCTTCGCGACCGGCGATACCGAAGTGCTGCAGCTGAAGTCTTCCGACCTGTTCGATATTATAAAGCAGTATCCGCGCATCGAAAGCCTCCTGGAACAGTTCTACGATAAGCGATCCAAGGCGACGCGGCAGAAGATGAAGGAAATTAAAAGTAATTGAGCGATTCGTTCAGCAAGTGGTGGGTGGAGCCGGCAAACGCTTCTGACCCTGCGGGAGGGCAGCGGTGATCATCAGGGTCCTCGGGTGCCACGGTTCCGAGTTGACCATCGTGGACGGCAAGGGCAGCACCTACGAATGCCGGACCTGCGGGTTTCTCGTCAACGAAACCTGCATGGTGGACGCCGGCTCCGTCAGCGCCGGGCTCCTAGAAGCCGAGCAGGGCAAGATTCGCCACGTCCTCCTCTCGCATACGCACTTTGACCACATCAAAGGCCTCCCACTGCTGGCCGACAACCTCGTCGGGCGGGTCCAGAACGGGCCGGTGAAGATCCGCGCTCTCTCTGAGGTGCTCGACGGGTTGCGCCGCCACATCTTCAACGACGTCGTGTTTCCGGACTTCACGCGTCTGCCCACAGTGGATTCGGCTCCGCTGGCGTACCAAGCGTTCGACGAAGAGAAGACATTCACCTTTGATAATTTGGAAGTTACGGCCGTCCGGGTCAACCACATCGTGCCGACTGCCGGGTTCATCGTCCGCCAAGGGAATTCCGCCTTCCTTTACAGCGGGGACACCTCGGAGACGCAGCGCATTTGGGAAGTGGCGGCCAAGGAGCCGCGACTCAAGGCCGCGTTCATTGAGACCTCCTTCCCGAACGACCTCCGCGACCTGGCCAAGGTCAGTGGCCATCTGACCCCGGATATGCTCGCCCGCGAGTTCGTCAAGCTGGGGCGGCCGGATCTGCCGGTGTACATCTACCACATCAAGCCGTCGTACCGGCACGTCATCGTGGCGGAGCTGAAGCAGCTCAACCTGCCCAACCTGCATGTGCTCGAAGAGGACCAGGTCGTCCGCATCTGAGCGGGCATCCGGCCGACCCCGCCATGGCGTGGTTCAAGAAAGAACGTTCTGCCCCGGAGGACCAGGATCGCAAGAAGGTCAAGGTTCCCGAGGGCCTCTGGCTCAAGTGCAACCACTGCCGCGCGATCGTGTATCGCAAGGAGGTGGAGCGAAGCGCCAGGGTTTGCCCGAAGTGCGAGTACCATTTTCCCATCTCCGTTGAGGAACGGATCGACCTGCTGTTGGACCTGGGCACCTTCCGTGAGTGGTCCGCCGGGCTGGCGCCGACGGACCCCCTGCATTTCAAGGACACCCAGCGTTACAGCGAGCGCCTCCAGGCGGCCCAGCAGAGTACCGGTAAGAAGGATGCCATCGTGATTGGGGAGGGGCGGATCAACGGCACCCGGCTGGTCCTGGGAGTGTTCCACTTCGGGTTCATGGGCGGCAGCATGGGCTCAGTGGTGGGCGAGAAGGTGGTCCACGCCGCTGAGGGCGCCTTGCGCGAGCGCATCCCGCTGGTGCTGGTGACTACGTCGGGCGGGGCGCGGATGCAGGAGGGAATTCTCTCGTTGATGCAGATGGCCAAGACCGCGGCCGCCATCGGCCGCCTTGCTGAGGCACGCATTCCGTATATCTCCATCCTCGCCGACCCGACCTTCGGGGGCGTGACGGCTAGTTTCGCGATGCTGGCGGACGTCATCCTGGCCGAGCCCAAGGCCCTCATCGGGTTCGCCGGCCCGCGCGTCATCCAGCAGACCATCAAGCAGCAGCTCCCGCCGGAGTTTCAGCGCGCGGAGTTCCTGCTGGAACACGGTATGATCGATCTGATCGTGCCCCGTAAGCGCCTCAAGGAAACTGTCTCCAGCCTTGTGGGGTTTTTTTAGTTTCTCACGGAGGCCGTTCATGGACGCCAGCATTGAGCGCAGCTTTGCCTTCCTGTACGGCCTCCAGCGTTACGGGATCAAGCCGGGCCTCGATCGCACCCTGGCGCTGCTGCGCGCGCTAGGCGACCCGCAGCGCGCGTTCACCGCGATTCATGTGGGAGGGACGAACGGCAAGGGCTCCACAGCCGCCATGCTGGCCGCCATGCTGGCGAGTCAGGGCTATCGCGTCGGCCTCTACACCTCTCCCCATCTCGTGGATTTCTCGGAGCGCGTTCAGATCAATGGTCACGCCATCCCTTCCGAGTGGCTCGGGGAGCTGACTGAACGCGTGCGGGTAGCCGCGGAGTGCCATCTGGCGGAACCGCCGACGTTCTTCGAGGCGACGACCGTCGTGGCGCTCGTCTACTTCGCCGAGATGCGGGTCGAGCATGCGGTGGTGGAAGTTGGTCTGGGGGGACGCTTCGACGCCACCAACGTGATCGCCCCGCTAGTCTCGATCATCACCACGATCGGGCTTGACCACCAGGAGTACTTGGGGAACACGCTGGAAGCCATCGCGTTCGAGAAGGCCGGGATCATCAAGCACGGGACGCCCGTCGTCGTGGGCCGGATGGGCGAGGGACCCTTGTCCGTGATCCGCGCCGCGGCTGCACAGCGACAGGCCGCCTGCGTCGTGCTCGGCCAGGACTTCAACGCGGCCGGCGAAGGGCCGGAATGTTTTGCCTATCGCGGGCTGCGGTGGTGCAAAGAGGAGCTGGCGTGCCCTCTTCCCGGGCGCCATCAGTTGGACAACGCCGCGTGCGCGCTGGCTGCCCTGGAGATGGCCGTCAAGCGCGGGGTGCGCGTCTCGGAGCGCGCGCTGCGGGACGGATTGAGTGCGGTGCACTGGCCCGGGCGGTTGGAGTTGGCTGGTCGGAGACCGGACATCTGGCTCGATGGAGCGCACAATCCTCACGCCGCCGAGGCGCTGGCTGCCTACCTGCGAGCCTTGTGGGCCCGTCGCGGCGAGCCGGCCATCGGACGGCTCATCCTGGTGGTCGGGATGATGCAGGACAAGGATCGGCGCAGTGTCCTGACCATCCTGACCGCCGTCCCCGGTGCGAGCCAGCTCATTCTCACGCGCGCGGTCCACCCTCGCGCCGCCGCGCCCGAAGAGCTGGCGCAGGATGCGGCGGACCTCGGGGTGCCGATCACCGTCAAGGCGACGGTGGGAGAAGCCCTGGCGTGCGCGCGGGCGCTCGCCGGAGAGGACGATACCATCTGCGTCACCGGGTCCTTGCTGGTGGCCGGCGAGGCCAAGGCCATTCTTGAAGGGACGATCGTGTCCGGACTCCGCGGATAATGGGGCTGCTGAGTCGCCGGCTGGTCATCCCCCTGGCCGCCCTCCTGCTCTTCTTGGTAGCCGCACCGGTCCTGGCGGAGGGTCCGTCCTCGGCCCGCCCCATCCACATCCAGGCCGACACGCTTGTCTACAGCAAGGCGACGCAGACTTACGAGGGCAAGGGCTCCGTGGTCGTCGTGCAAGGCCCCTATCACCTAGAGGCCGACGAGGCGACGCTGAATGTGGCCACCGGGCAGGTGACGGCGGTGGGACGGGTGCACCTGAACGACGGCTTCAGCGACATCCACGGCGAGCGCCTCGATTTCAATTTCAATACCACGAAGGGCGTGATCTTCCACGGACGGCTCTTCGTTCTGGAAGGCAACTTCACGGTGGACGCGCAGGTCATGGAGCGCCTGTCCGAGGAGCAATACCGGCTGGAAGACGCTTCGTTTACGACCTGCAGCGTGCTGGAGGGGGAACGGACGCCCTGGCAGTTCAAAGCGGACAAGGCCGAGCTGGAAGTGGAAGGATTCCTGTACGCGCGGAACGTTCAGTTTTGCATCCTGGACGTACCGGTCATGTATCTGCCGGCCATCCTCTTCCCCGCCAAGCGGGAGCGGGCGACGGGCTTTCTCATGCCTGTACTGGGTTCCAGCAGCGTGCAGGGCTTCAAGAT
>DASQRT010000162.1:0-2796 GCA_035642795.1 Nitrospirales bacterium | reverse complement strand
GCATGCGCGGCGGGCCCCTGCGCCAGATCTTCACGGCTCCCGAGCGGGTGGCCGGAGAGGCCTTCTCGGTTCTCGAGCTGACCGAGCGGCATCACGGATTCCAGGGCTTCTCCCCTCCCCAAGCCAACGCGCTCATGCGATCCACGGTCGGCACCGGCTAGCGATTTCTGCTTGTCTAATCTGGGCGGGTTTTTGTATAATCCCGTTTTGTTCACGCAGCAAAGGATCGTTTCTTAAGGAGGGAGTGGCCGTGAAAGGGATGTGGACTTTTTTGCAGACTTGCGTGCTGTTCCTGTGCACCGTCGCCGTTGTCTTGGCTGAAGAAGCCGCGAAGGCCGAGGTCAAGGAAGATCCGTACCAGGCGATATACTACATCTGGTACACGCTGATCGCGATCATCTTGGCTTGGGGCGTGTACGACTCGTTCTTCCGTCCTATCGATTAACAACCTACACACAGCCAGCCATGAGGCCCCCTAAAGCCGAACTCGGATTTATGGGGCCCGGCTGATCGTCGGGTCGTAGAGGATCTGGATGGAATTGCCGTCCGGGTCGGCGAGGTAGCATGAATAGCTGCCGTCCCGGTGTCGTTTCGGCGCTTTGAGAATGCTCACGCCATTCTGCTTCGCCCACTCTGCCCAGGCGTCCACCACTTGCGGGCTGCCCGCAATAAAACCGAAGTGATCCAGGGAAGACCAGAGAGGTTGCGCCTGCTCGGGATCGCCAGGAGCGGGCGCCTCGTGCAGCGCGAGGTTGTCGGTCCCTGAACTCAGGTAGCAGTTCTGCGGGTCTGGTTCCCAGACGACTTTCATGCTGAAGACGCGTTGGTAGAAGTCCTTGGCCTTCCGGATGTCCCGTACCCGGAGCGCCAGATGTCGTAATCCTTGCAGTGGTGGACAACCCTTTTCCATCACCGTTTCCTTTCCGGAACATTCGCCTCGTGTAATGAGCGTATCATTATCATAATCATAAAGGATTGCATTCACGGTGAGAAGCTTTTAGCATAATGAGCATCAGGAGAACGGCATGCAGGACTGGAGTCGGCCAGACCCCCTGACGCGCGATCTGATTCACCTCATCAACGCTCGGCGGCACGATCATTGGGATGTGGACGCCGCGCTCGACACCCTCACCGAACTGGTCGAGCAGGGACGCGAGGAAGAGATCCTGACAGTGCTGGCGGCGCTCGATGAAGACATGGCCGAGTGGCTCTTCGACCTGCTCGCCGAGGCTGCGTCGACCACGGTGGGGGGCGAAGGGGAGGAAGAAACGCATGGGGGCTCGCTGCTGACGATCGCCCTGCCGCTGCAGGCGAACTTTGAGCAGCCTCTGCGGCTGACCGTGGACCCGGAAGAGACGGCGGCGCTGCTGCGGCGCTATCTGCATCTGTCGCACGAGAGCCAGGTCGTGGTGGAGCCTAAACTTCTGACGGACACGACGCTAGAGCGCTTGTCCCTGCAGGGTCTGCACTTGCATGTCGAGACGGTGTTCAGAGGAACGCGGGGCCGGCCGTTCGCGGCGCGCCTGCATACGCCCATGGAGCACACGGTGTGCCTGCTGTTCGGCGTGCGGGAGGAAGGGGAGCCGACGGTGCCGCAGGAGCTAGGGCCAGAGGAGCAGGAAGGTCTGCTGCAAGGCTTGCGGGCCCAGTGCGGTGATTTGGCGCCGGCGCCGCATCTGCTGGAAGCGCCGGTGTATGCGGCGTACGCGCTGTTTGATGCGAAGAATTCCGTTGGACTCCAGCGGCTGGCGGACGAGACGATCGCGGTGTGGCGGGAACTGACTCCCGCCGTGCGCGGGCGGGTGATGGTCCACTTGCACACCCAGTGCGGCAACGGCGTCTACATGCCGGTCTGGACGGATCTGCTCGATCCGGCGGTGGGTGATGAAGCTGGGCCGTTATGGACGTCTCCGGACGTGTGGGTGTTCACCGCCGATCTGCCGATCGAGTGGCCCGGCGAGGTTCTGACGAACCGCTTGCTCGCCGAAGGGTGCACGCGCTTCGAGAACCACATCGTCGAGACCCCTGACAACTAAAATCATTTTATCATTTCTCCTTGATCAGTGCTCGCATCGGTTCGAGCAGGTCAGCCGGGATTTCGAGGTTCCCGTAACCTGTGCCAACCAGGAGTTGTGGCTTCGCCTCACCGTGGAAGTCGCTGCCTCCCGTGAGGAGGAGACCCTGCTCCGTGGCGATGCTGCGGTAACGGTCGGTCTGCTGCCGGTTGTGACTGCTGTAAAACGTTTCGAGGCCCATCAAGCCGAGACCCTTGAGCGTTTCGCAGAGTTGCTCGAAGGGCTCCTTGAGACGCGCGGTATAGACGGGATGGGCCAGAACAGGGATCCCGCCTATCTGCCTGATCAGCCCGATAGCCTCCTCTGGCGGAGGGAGCTGACGCGAAACATAGGCTGGACCGTCGTCGGCCAGGTAACGGTCGAAAGCCTCGGAGATACTCCTGACGTAACCTTTGCGCAGGAGCACCTGCGCGATGTGCGGCCGGCCGACCGTTGCGGGTCCCGCAAGAGCCTTCACTTCCGTGTAGGTGATGTCGCAGCCAAGTTCTTGAAGCCGCCGCACGATGAGAGGGTTGCGATCCTCACGGCTCGCCGAGTATCTGGCCAAAGCGGGCCCCAGACGAAGGTCCCCCGGGTTGATGAAGTAGCCCAAAATGTGCAGCTCGGTTTGCTCGTAGAGGCAGCTGATCTCGATTCCCGGGATGATTTCCACTCCGACGCGCGCACCTTCGGCGATCGCTCGAGACAAGCCGGCGATGGTATCATGGTCGGTGACGGCTAA
>DASQRT010000161.1:0-9293 GCA_035642795.1 Nitrospirales bacterium | reverse complement strand
CCCTTTGCCGGCGGCTCGATCAACTCGATGGGATTGCCGAACCTCGGCTACCGGGCGTATGCGGAGCTGATCCCCGCCCTCAGGGCGTTCGGCAAGCCGGTCATGGCGAGCGTGGCGGGCCTCTGCGAGGACGACTTTCCGGAGATCGCCCGTACGATCAGCAAGGCCGGTCCGGACCTCATCGAAGTGAATCTCTCCTGCCCGAATATCGCCGGCAAGCCGCAGATCGGGTACGACTTCGAGGTCTCGGAGCGCCTGATCCGACGGGTCCGGGACGTCGTGGACCGGCCGATGGGCGTCAAGCTGCCTCCGTATTTCGACCCAGCCCACCATGCCGCGATGGCCGAAGTCCTGAAGCGGACGCCTGTGGACTTCCTTTCCCTGATCAACTCCGTCGGCAACGCGCTCGTGATCGATCCGGACCGGGAGTCGGTTGTGATCAAGCCGAAGGGAGGATTCGGCGGTCTCGGCGGGGCGATCATCAAGCCGGTCGCGCTGGCCAACGTGAGGGCCTTCTGGAAAGCGTTCGACGGGAGAATTCCGATCATCGGAGTCGGAGGCGTGATGTCCGGCACGGACGCGTTCGAGCACCTGCTAGCTGGCGCCTCGGCCGTTCAGATCGGAACGGCTCTGGTGGAAGAAGGGCTCAAGGTCTTCGACCGGATCGTCGGCGAGTTGCAGGCCGTGTTGAAAAAGAAAGGCTACCCGTCCGCCACCGCCGTCGTGGGTCGCCTCAAGGAACTGTGACCGTCTTCCGTCTCCTGGTGTGGCGTCATGTCGCCGGGGATCTCCCGCGCACGGCCCTCACGGTCGGTGGCGTGGCCTTGGGGGTCGCCGTGTACGTGGCTGTTGCGACGGCGAACGTCGAGATCGTCCGCTCGTTCGAGCAGGCCGTGCTCGGCGTGGCTGGACGGACGACCTTGCAGGTCTTCAACGCCACGAACTCCCTGGGCGGCTTTGACGAGCGCATCATCGAGCCCCTCAGCCACGCGGATGGCGTCCTCCTGGCCACGCCGGTGCTGGACCTCACCGGGATCTGGAGGGTCGATGGCTCGGCCAGAGGGATCGTGTTGCCGATCTTGGGTGTGGATCTTCTAGCCGAATCCTCTTTCCGCGACTACCGAGTGATCGAGAGCGGCCACGACAACCCCGGCAGCGAATCCGACTGGGAGCGGTACCTCGAGCCAGATACGATCTTTGTGGGTCGCCGGCTGGCCCAGCGACATGGCTTGACCATGGGCTCGGCGCTGGAGGTGAACGTCGGCGGACGCGTCCGGCGGCTGGTTGTCCGCGGCATCCTGGAGGGGGACGGACCGGCGCAGTCCACGTTTGAAGAGCTGGCCGTCATGGACATTGCAGAGGCGCAGCTCCAGTTCGACCGACTGGGCCGCCTCGATCGCATCGACCTCGTCACGGACCCGGCCCGGCCCGTGGAGGAGGTGAGACGCGTGGTCCACGCGCTCCTGCCGCCGGACTTGACCGTCAAGCGCCCTCAGCAACGCAACGCCCAGATCGAGCGGATGACCCGCGCGTTCCGCTTGAACGTGGGCATTCTCAGCGTGGTGGCGCTAATGGTCGGGCTCTTCCTTGTCTACAACACGGTCTCCTTCGCGGTGCTTCGCCGCCGCCGGGAGATCGGGATCCTGCGCTCGCTTGGCCTGTCCTCCGCCGGCATCGCGCGGCTCTTGCTGGTCGAAGTCGTGCTGGTCGGCATCGTGGGCGGCGTGGTGGGCATCGGGTTCGGCGTCGCGCTCTCGAACGGCGTCCTACAGACGCTCGCGGCGACCGTGAGCAGTCTCTATTACCAGTCGCTGGTTCCTCCCCGCCTGACGTGGGTGTCGTCCGATGTCTTGGCGCAAGGGCTGCTGATCGGGTTTGTCGTGGCGGTGGTGGGCTCGCTGGGCCCGATCCGGGAAGCGGTGTCGGTGGAACCGACCCAGGCCCTCGCTCCGGGAGGGTATGAACTGGTCGGGACGGTGCGGATCGCGACCGCCCTCACGCGCGCAGCGGCTGCCTTTCTGCTGGCGTGGCTCGCCGCCTTGCAGGACCCCGTGCAGGGCGTGCCGCTATTTGGATACTTCGCGGTGTTTTTGGTCGTGCTGGGCTTCGCATGGCTGAGCCCTGTGGTGATCCGGTCGATCGCTCCCTGCCTGCGGCGGGTGCTGCCCCGGCAGGCCGGCTGTCTGCCGCGCTTGGCGGCCGACGAACTGGAACGTGCGCCCGTGCGGAACGCCGTCGCCGTCTCGGCGCTGATGGTCGGGTTGGCCCTGATGATCGGCGTCAGCGTGATGATCCACAGCTTCCGCCAGACGGTGGACCTGTGGCTGGACCAGACCGTGAAGGCGGACCTGATCGTGGCGCCGCCGACGTGGCTGGGTGACGGCCCGGAATGGGGCTTGCCGGAGTCCGTGCATCAGCGACTGCAAGCGCTTCCCGGGGTTGTGGCGGCGGACAGCTATCGTGACGTCCGCATGGACTACCGCGACCGGCCGGTGAGGGTGGTCGCCAGGGATCTCCTAATACATGCCCGGCACAGTCGGTATCTCTTCCTGGAAGGGGACTCCGTGGCGGTCCTGACCGAGGCGGTCCACGGCGAACAAGTGCTCGTGTCAGAGACCTTCGCCCGGCAGTTCTCGTTGCGGCGCGGCGACCGCATCGCGCTGCCGACCCCACACGGGCCGGTCGAGTTTCCCATCGCAGGGGTGTTCTACGACTACTCGACGGATGGCGGCAAAATCGTCCTGGACCGCTCTCTCTACGCACGGCACTGGGGCGATCGCAACGCGACGGTCGTTCCCCTGTATCTGGCGCCCGGCGCCGATCAGGAGATGGTCCGTCGCTCCGTCCTGGAGCAGCTGCAGGGCGACCCGCCGGTGATGATCCTGACGAACGGCGAGCTGAAGCGCGAAGTGCTACGCATCTTCGACCAGACCTTCGCCATCACGTATGCGCTGGAGGTCATCGCGGTGACCGTGGCGCTCCTGGGAATCGCCCATACTTTGCTAGCGGGCATCCTGGAGCGTCAGCGCCAACTCGCGGTGCTGCGTGCCATCGGCGGCACGCCGGCCCAGGTCGGCTGGCTCATCCTGTGGGAGTCCGGATTGTTGGGGCTGGCAGGGACCGTCCTGGGAGCCGCGGCGGGCCTGGTCCTCTCCGTGCTGCTGATCGAGGTCATCAACAAGCAGTCGTTCGGCTGGACCATCGTGTTCCATCAGGCGCCGGGCGTCCTGCTGGAAGCGGTGGCGCTGGCGCTGTTCGCAACCTTGCTCGCGGGGTACTGGCCGGCCCGGCGGGCGGCCCGCCTCCCGGTCGCGGAGAGCCTGCAGTATGAATAGGGTCGGCCCCCTTACACTACCGGCGCGCCGACGGTGTCCACTTCGAAGCCGAGGTCCTCGATCATCTTCCATGCCTCAGACGCGGGCATGCCCGGCGTCGTAAGGTAGCCGCCGACGAAGAGCGAGTCTGCGGGATAGAGCGCCAGCGCCTGCAGAGAGCGCAGGTTAAATTCGCGGCCACCTGCGACCCGCAGCTCCGTTCGCGGGTGCAGGAAGCGGAACAGACAGAGGATCTTCAGGCAGCGCTGGGGAGTCAGATTCTTCTGATCCTGCATTGGCGTGCCGGGAACCGGATGCAGAAAGTTCATCGGGATCGAGTCCGGCTGCACTTCGCGCAGCGCGAATGCCAAGTCAATCAGATCCTCGTCCGTCTCGCCCATGCCCGCGATGCCGCCCGAGCAAATCTCCAGGCCAGCAGCCCGGGCGTTGCGGATCGTCGTGAGGCGGTCCTGATAGGTGTGCGTCGTGACCATCTGAGGATGGAACCGCTCCGACGCGTTCAAGTTGTGGTTGATTCGGTCCACGCCAGCTGCCTTTAAGCGGCACGCGTCATTTTCCGTGAGTAGCCCCAGCGAGCAGCAGACCTGGACCGGCACCGTGCCTTTGATCTCCCGTACGGCCTCGCTGATTTCGGCGAGTTCGCGGTCGAGGGGGCCACGCCCGCTGATGACAATGCAGTAGCGGATGGCCTTGGACTCCGCCGCCCGTCGCGCGCCTTCCACCATCTGGGACTTCTTGAGCAGGCCGTATTTCCGGATGTCCGCCGTGGAGACGGCCGACTGCGAGCAGTAGCCGCAATCTTCCTGGCAGGCGCCGCTCTTGGCGTTCTGGAGCATCTGGAGGCGGACCTTGCGCCCGAAATACCGTTGGCGGATGTGAAAGGCGGCGTCGAGCAATTCCAGCACGCGGTCGTCCGGCGTCTGCAACACCGCCCGTGCTTCCTCGCGAGTCAACGCCTCGCCGACGATCGCCTTGTCGGCCCAAGCGCGGAACGCGCCATTCGGATTGTCGCAGTAGTCCATCGTCGTCACTCCTTGATGAGAGACACGCCGGTCATTTCGGGCGGTTGGGGGAGCCCCATCAACATTAAAATTGTCGGTGCGATGTCCGCGAGGACGCCGGAGGCGCGCAATGCGTGCGGCCGGTCGTCCACAATGATGCACGGCACCGGGTTCAAGGTGTGCGCCGTGTGAGGCTGGCCGGTCTCGTAGTCCACCATCTGCTCCAAGTTGCCGTGATCGGCGGTCAGAACCTCGGCCCCACCGATCCGGCGCATGGCGGAGATGACCTTGTTCAGGCACTCGTCAATGACCTCAGCCGCCTGGATCGCGGCTTTCAGATTTCCGGTATGGCCCACCATGTCCGGGTTCGCGAAGTTCAGCACGATCAGGTGGTACTGGCGTGACTCGATGCGCCGCACCGCCTCGTCGGCGACCTCTCGCGCGGACATCTGCGGCTTGAGGTCGTAGGTCGCGACGTCGCGGGGAGAGGGGATCAGCACGCGGTCCTCGCCCGGATAGGTCTTCTCGTCGCCGCCGTTGAAGAAGTACGTGACGTGGGCGTACTTCTCGGTCTCGGCGATGCGGAGCTGTTTGAGCCCCCGCTCGCTGACGAACTCCGGCAGGATGCACGTCAGACGGAACGGTGGGAAGGCCACCGGGTGCGTAAAGGTCTCGTCGTACGAGGTCATCGTCGCGAAGGCGGCCAGCTTCGGTACGACCTTCCGCGGGAAGGCCTCAAAGGTCGGCTCAGTGAGCGCGCGCGTCAGTTCACGGGCCCGGTCCGCGCGGAAGTTGTAGAAGAAGATCCCGTCGTCGTCATCAATGCTCCCGATCGGATGGTCGTGCTGGTCCACGATGACGGCGGGGACCACGAACTCGTCGGTCACATTCGCCGCATAGCTCGCCGTTACGGCCTCCTCGGCCGAGCGCCGGTGTACGCCGTGACCCTCCGCGAGGGCGGCATAGGCCTTGGCCACGCGGTCCCACCTCTGGTCCCGGTCCATGGCATAGTACCGCCCCATCACGGTAGCGATCGTCCCGACGCCAAGCTTTCGCATCCGCGCCTCGATGGTTTTGACGTAGCCGAGGCCGTTCCGCGGGGGCGTGTCCCGCCCGTCCAGGAATGCGTGCACAAACACCGGCGGGCGGCCCTCCTGCTTCACCATCTCTAGGATTGCCTCCAGGTGGGAGATGTGGCTGTGCACCCCGCCGTCCGACAGAAGGCCCAGCAAGTGCAGGCGGCCGCCGGTGGAACGGACCTTGTGCACGATCTGCGCGAGCACCGGGTTCGTCGCGAAGGAGCCGTCCCTGAGCGCCCGATTGATCCGGGTCAAGTCCTGGTACACGATGCGCCCGGCGCCGAGGTTCATGTGGCCGACCTCGGAGTTCCCCATCTGATTGTCGGGCAGCCCCGTGTCTTCGCCGGACGCCGACAGCATGGTGTAGGGGCAGTTCCGAAGGAGCGAGTTGTAGAACGGCAGCCGTGCGAGGGCCAGTGCGTTGGCCTCCGTCTTTTGGCTCACACCCCAGCCGTCCAAGATGAGCAGTGCGACAGGTTTCACGGTCCTGGTCATGAGGTCGGCATTGTTACTGATTTTGGAAAAAAAGGCCAGCCCGTTTAGACAGGCTCGAACGGCGAGGCGACGCCCGGATAGGGTTGGGGCTGGACGGGCTCGCGCACGCTTTCATGGGGCTGGTCCGTGCTTCCGAACGAAGGAAGCACGTGGGCCAGCGTGTTCCAGCGCCCGCAGGCCTGGCAGCGCCCGCTCCATTCCCGCGCTTCGTAGTGACAGGCCGTGCAGGCGAACGGAGCCCCGACGGGCCGAGGCCGGTTGAGGGCTTCCTGCAGGATCAGCAGCGCCGATTCCGTGTCCCCCTTGCGGATGTAGAGGCAGGCCATGATCTTGTGCAGGGCTCCGGTGGGATCCTGGATACCCTCCAGTGTCGAGAGCAGATCGAAGGCGTCGTCGATCATCTCCAGCCGGTAGTAAAGCTTCCCGAGGGCTAGTTTGAGGAGCGGGTTCTGGTCGTTGCGGCTCAAGGCGACCTGGTAGATGCGGAGCATCTCGCCCGGTTCGTCCATCTCCAAGTAGAGATCCTCCAGGCGCTGCAGGAAGAGCGGATGGCCGGTCTTAACGTACGACTTCTCCCAAGACTCCGCTGCGTGCTTCAGCTTGCCTTCCCGGATAAGCAGCTCGCCGAAGCCGATCCGCGCGGGCAGGAACCCTTTGTCCAGCTTGATGGCCTCTCTGAAGTAACGCCTGGCGAGGTCGAGATCGTCGCGTTCCAAGTATTGACGCCCGACCTCATATTTCAGTCCCGTCATGACCTGGGTCTCGGCGCGGACTTCGTGGTCGGACAGGCTCGCCTTCAGGAGCCGTTCCTGGACCGCATGGGCTGCCTTCCACCTGCCGTTTCGGATGTGGATGTCCCGGATGCGGTAGAGAGCGGTCGGGTTAGTGCTGTCGTGTTTGAGCACGTCCTCCAGCGCCTGGATCGCCTCGTCGTAGCGCTTGGCGTCTTCGAGGTCGCGGGCCAGGGAGAAGAAGACCTCCAGATTACCTTCTTCGAGAGACCGGGCCCTCAGGTGCAGCCGGATCGCCTCGTTGTAGTGCTTCTCCCGGCGGAAGATGTTGCCCAGCGAGAGCAAGGCACGGGTGTGGGTGGGGTCCAGCGCCAGTCCCTTCTGCAACTGGGAGATCGCCTCGCTGGTCCGGCGGGAGAGCGAGGCCAGCACGCCGTTGCTGTAGTAGCTCTGGAGCTTCTCCTCGCGCTTGCGCCGCTGAGTGGACCGCCAGTTGAGGATGAGGCCGCGGACCTCGCGCACGCCGAACAGTAGCACGACCGCCAGCGCGCCGCCCGCGATGCAGAAGAGCACGAGGTAAAGCGGGGTGACTGTGGTCGACGTTTGCGCCGACAGCCGGAGCGTGATCGGGTCGGGGTTGAGGTCGCTGAAGTAGACGGCCGCCACGATGGCAGCGATCAGCGTGATCACCCACAGGAAGAAGCGCATCGGTTATCCCCGTTGCCTCGCGGTTCGCTCCCTACTCATCCGTACGTTGGGACGGCCGGCCGTTACAGCCGCGCGGGCCTTCGGCAGCGGCAAACGCTTCGCGTCGGCCCAGAGCCGGTCCAGCCCGTAATGCTCACGCACCCCACGCTTGAAGATGTGGACGACGACGTCGTCATAGTCCATCAGGACCCACACGCCAGCCTCGAGGCCTTCGAGGCCGTAGAGGCGGTACCCCTTTTCGTCCAGGGCCTTCTCGATATGGTCCTTTACGGCGATGACTTGACGTTCAGATTCAGCTGAGCAGATCAGGAAATAATCCGTCACCCCGGACTTGAGGGCAACGTCTAAGATCATGATCTCAGAGGCTTTTTTCTCTTCGGCTGCCCGGGCAGCCAACCGAACCTTTACCCGTGATCCTCGGATTATTGCAGTAGCCCTCCTGCTCCAGAATGATATCGTAGTATATAAGACTCGACGGCTGTCGGCAAGAGATTTTCGATGCTCTGCTTCGATTTAAGTCGCCTCCTGACCTCCTGTGACGACACTTCGCAGGGGGGAATTGCCAGCGCCCAGAGCGACCGTCCCCTCTTGAGTCGGAACTCATATTTCTTGAGCTGACCGGCATCCAATTGGGCCAGTTGATCAGGGTCCGTAATGCCAAGAATTGGAAGTTTTTCCAACGACTTAAACTGGGAGCCAGCTCGTGAAACCACGGCGAAGTCGCAGCTCTCCAGCAGGCGTTCAGGTTCTCGCCAGCTTGGCAATTCGTGAAAGGCGTCCAAGCCGATGATGAAGATCAGTTGGGTGTCTGGCGGGTAGGTTTCCTTCAGGGCCAGGACGGTGTCGATCGTGTACGACTTCGCCTTGCGCCTCGTCTCGATGTCCGAGAGCTGGAAGTACGGATACGGCGTGATGGCGAGATTTACCATCTCCAGCCGATGCTTCGCCGGGATGAAGTCGGACGGAGGCTTGTGGGGTGGATCGCCGATCGGAATGAAGAGGACGGTGTCGAGGCCGAGCCAATCGCGTACAGTTTTGGCGACGAGCAGATGGCACCGATGGATAGGATTGAACGCACCGCCGTAGAGCCCCAGCTTCATTCCCGGAGCTGTCCGGTGCCCAGGACGATGAACTTGGTGGTGGTGAGCTCCTCCAGGCCCATCGCGCCGCGCGCGTGGATGCGGCTCGTGCTGATGCCGATCTCAGCCCCCAAGCCGAACTGGTAGCCGTCGTGGAGGCGCGTCGAGGCATTGACGAAGACCGCAGCGGCGTCCATGTCGTTCAAAAAGCGCATGGCCCGTCCGTGGTCCTGCGTCACAATCGCCTCGGAGTGCTGCGAGCCGTAGTGAGCGATGTGCTCCATGGCCTGGTCCATGTCGTCCACCACGCGGATGGCCAGGATGAGGTCCAAGAACTCCGTGCCCCAGTCGGAGTCGGCGGCGGGCTTGACGCCCGACGCGAGCTTCACGGTCCGCGGGCAGCCGCGGACCTCCACACCAGCCTCCTTATAGCGCTTGACGAGCGGCGGCAGGAACGTGGGGGCGACGGTCTGGTGCACCAGCAACGTCTCCATCGCGTTGCAGGTCCCTGGCCGCTGCACCTTGGCGTTGAAGCAGATAGCTTCCGCCATGGCGAGGTCGGCCTTGTCGTCCACGTAAGTATGGCAGACGCCCTTGTCGTGCTTGATCACCGGGATGGTGGACTCCTTCATGATGAACTGCATGAGGCTCTCGCCGCCGCGCGGGATGATGAGGTCGATCAGCTTGTCCTGCTTGAGCAGCAGGATGGAGACTTGGCGGTCGGGGTTGTCAATGAACGTGATCGTGCCAGTTGGGATGCCGAGCTTCTCGCCAGCCTCACTCAGCACCTTCACGATCGCGGCGTTGGACTGGATGGCCTCCGAGCCACCGCGGAGCACGACGGCGTTGCCGGACTTAAGACAGA
>DASQRT010000160.1:0-2344 GCA_035642795.1 Nitrospirales bacterium | reverse complement strand
CGACGGCGTCTTCGTCGCGATCGGCCACTCACCCAACACCAAGCTGTTCAAGGACCATCTGAAGCTGGATGGAAAGGGCTACATCCTGACGCACGACGGTACGCACACCAGCGTGGCCGGTGCGTTCGCCGCGGGAGACGTGCAGGATCACGTCTATCGCCAAGCCATCACCGCCGCCGGCTCCGGCTGCATGGCCGCGATGGACTGCGAGCGCTGGCTGGAGTCGCAGGGGCACTGAGCCCCCATGCACTACGTCATCGCGCACTACCATGAGCTCGCGCTGAAGGGGCGCAACCGTCCCTTCCTCGTGGACCGGCTCGTCCGGAATCTCCGCGAAGCCCTCCGCGGCATCACCCACTGCCATGTGGAAAGCCTGGCCGGCCGCATCCGGATCTCGCTGGACGATCCGACCCAGTGGTCCACGATCAAGACCCGGCTCGACGCCGTCTTCGGCCTCGCCAACTTCGCCCCGGCGGTCCATGTCTCCAGTCACCTTGAGACCATGACCAAGGCGATCTGCGAATCCGTCCAGAGCCTCTCGTTCCACACGTTCCGCGTCACCACCAAGCGGGCCGACAAGTCCTACCCGCTGACCTCCATCGAGGTAAACCGCCACGTCGGCGCCGCGGTCGTGGAGCGCACCGGCGCGCACGTGAGCCTGGACAACCCGGAACTGACCATCTACATCGAGATCATGGGCGTCGGCGCCTACTGCTATTACGAGCGGTTCCCCGGCGCAGGGGGGTTGCCGGTCGGCATGTCCGGCAAAGTCGCCTGCCTGTTGTCGGGGGGGATCGACTCCCCGGTGGCGGCGTACCGCATGATGAAGCGGGGCTGCCGGGCCGTCTTCGTCCACTTTCACGGCCACCCCTATGTGACCCGCGCTTCGGCCGAAAAAGCCGAAGTACTGGCCCACCACCTCACGCGCCACCAGTACTATTCGCGCTTGTACTTGGTTCCCTTCGGCGACATCCAGCGGCAGATCGTCCTGACTGGGCCTGCCCCGCTCCGGGTCGTGCTCTACCGCCGGCTGATGGTGAGGATCGCAGAGGAACTCGGCCGCGCCAATAAGTGCTGGGCGCTGGTGTCAGGAGACAGCCTGGGCCAGGTTGCGTCGCAAACCGCCGGCAACTTGACTGTGGTGGATGAAGCGGCGACGCTGCCCTTCCTGCGCCCGTTGATCGGGATGGACAAGGTGGAGATCACCGAGCAGGCGCAGAAGATCGGCACCTACGAGACCTCTATCGAGCCGGATCAGGACTGCTGCCGGCTCTTCACGCCTCCGAACCCGACGACCCAGGCAAATCTGGAAGATGTCCGCCGGGCTGAGTCCCTGCTGGACATCCACGGGCTGGTCAAGCAGGCCCTGGAGAAGGTCGAACTGCGCGAGTTCAAGTACCCGGAGTAGTACGGTTCAGCGAGAGTCAGACGCGGGTCCTGTCACCGAGCCACCCTGACGTGCTCAGGGTCTTTCGCCGTCGCAGCCCCGCAGACTCGGCTGTAGCCCCTTCCGCTCCGCCAGGGTCCCGCTCGGCGCCACCCGCTAGTCCTTGATAGTCCTCGAGCGTATTGACTGAAGACTTACAGTCATTTTTTCGACAGGCAGCGTGTTGACGACATCCTCAGCCGTGACGCCGCCTTTGCGGGCGACATTCACCCCGAAGGGTACATCCGCCAACCCCTCTGTGCTGTGGGCGTCAGGGTTGATGCTGAACTTCACACCCTTCTCCTTGGCATAGCCGCACAGCCGCCAGTCCAGGTCGAGCCGGTGCGGATTCGCGTTGATCTCGACGATCTTCCCGTGCGCCGCCGCCGCGTCCAGCACCTGCTTCATGTCCACCCGATAGCCGTCCCGCGAGAGCAAGAGCCGCCCCGTGGAATGGCCCAGCATCGTGACGTAGGGATTGGCCAGCGCCCGGCAGATGCGCCGGGTCTGCTCCTCTTCCGAGAGATTGAACCGGCTGTGCACGGAGGCGATCACGAAGTCAAAAGTGGCCAGCACCTCGTAGGGATAGTCCATCGCGCCGTCCACCAGGATGTCCGCCTCGATACCTTTGAAGATCCGGACGTCCGGAAACTTCTTCTGCACCGCGGCGATCTCGGCGTGCTGCGCCCGGATGCGGTCTTCTTTCAAGCCGTTCGCGTAGAAGGCCGACTGGCTGTGGTCAGAGATGCCGATGTAGCGATACCCGAGCGAGCGCGTAGCCTCCACCATCTGCTCCAGTGTTGCTGAGCCGTCGCTGTAGATAGTATGCGTGTGGAAAACCCCCTGGATCCGTCCCGGCTCGAGCAGCACCGGCAGGCGCCCGCTCCCAGCCAACTCGATCTCGCCGTGGCCCTCGCG
>DASQRT010000159.1:0-5309 GCA_035642795.1 Nitrospirales bacterium | reverse complement strand
ACGTGGGCTTCGCGGATGCGGCGGGCGATCAGCTTCGTGTACTGAGAACCGAAGTCCAGGACCAGGATTCTCTCGTGCGCGAAACCCATCGCATTTGGAAAAAGTTTAGAGTTCAACCTCGGTCCGGTAGTTAGGGGCTTCCTTGGTGATAATCACGTCGTGGACGTGGCTCTCCCGTAGACCGGCTTGGGTGATCTGAATGAAGCGGGCCTTCTTCTGCATTTCGGCGATGGAGCGGCAACCACAGTACCCCATGCCGGCGCGCAACCCGCCGACCAGTTGGTACACCACTCCCGACAGCGTGCCGCGGTACGGGACGCGCCCTTCGATGCCTTCCGGCACCAGCTTTTGCGCCGGCTGATCCTTCTGCGCATACCGGTCCCGCCCGCCGCGTTCCATCGCGCCGAGCGAGCCCATTCCCCGGTAGACCTTATAGGTGCGGCCTTGAAATAGGACCGTTTCGCCCGGGCTTTCTTCGGTTCCGGCGAAGAGCCCACCGATCATGACCGATGAGGCGCCGGCCGCGATCGCTTTGGTCACATCGCCGGAGTACTTGATCCCGCCGTCGGAGATGATTGGCACCTTCGCGCGGGCGGCCGCCGCGCACTCCGCCACGGCGGTCAATTGCGGCACGCCGGCGCCCGCCACGATCCGCGTCGTGCAGATGGAGCCCGGCCCGACGCCAACCTTGATGGCATCCGCCCCGGCCGCGATCAGATCCCGGACCGCCTCCTTCGTGGCCACGTTGCCGGCCACGACCTCCGCCTCGGGAAAGCGACGCTTCAACAAACGCACGGTGTCCAGCACCGCCTGGCTATGGCCGTGCGCGGTGTCCACCACGACCACGTCGATCCCGGCTTTGACGAGCAGCACCACGCGTTGCTCGGCATCCTCCCCGACTCCAACCGCCGCGCCCACGCGCAAGCGTCCGTGCTCATCCTTGCACGCGTCGGGGTACTGGATCCGCTTGGCGATGTCCTTGATCGTGATCAGCCCCTTGAGCTCGAAGCGGTCGTTGACCACCAGGAGCTTTTCGATACGGTGCTGGTGCAGAATCTCCCGGGCCTTGTCCAGCGTCGTGCCTTCCGGCGCCGTAATGAGGTTCTCTCGGGTCATGACCTGGGAGATCTTGAGATCCATGCGTGTCTCGAAGCGCAGGTCCCGATTGGTCACGATGCCGACGAGTTTGCCGTTCTTAGTCACTGGAATGCCGGAAATCCGGTACTGTTCCATGATCTTGTGCGCGTCGCGGATGGTGTGGTCGGGAGAGATGGTCACCGGGTTCAGGATCATGCCGCTCTCGGATTTCTTGACCTTGTCCACTTCGGCTGCCTGGTCTTCAGCCGAGAGCACCCGATGGATGATCCCGATGCCGCCCTCACGAGCGATCGCGATGGCCAGCCGGGCCTCGGTGACCGTGTCCATGGCGGCGCTGACGATGGGGGTGTTGATCGTGATGCGGCGGGTCAACCGCGTGCGGGTGTCGGTTTCGGCCGGCAAGACGGAGGATTTGGCGGGGACCAACGCCACATCGTCGAAGGTCAGTCCCACCGGCAAGGAAGGTTGCAGCATGTCGTTATTGTTTCGGCGTCGACCAGAGATGCGTGCCTGGGGTTTCCTGTTGGATCGTCTTCTTCTCCTCCAATGCGGAGGCTTCGGACTCGGCCACCTCGGCCTGCTCGCGTAACTGCAACTCCCCTTCGTCGGCCGTCATGAATTGCTGCACCCGGAAATTGGAACTGTCGAGCACGAAGATCGAGCCTCGCCGGTCCACCGCGAGGCCATAGGGGAAGTTGAACTGCCCGCGTGCGCCGCCAAACCCGCCCCACTGCGTTTCGAAGTTCCCATCCCGATCGAACTTCTGGACTCGGTGGTTGCCGGTGTCCGTCACATACACGAAGCCGTCCCGATCGACGGCGATCCCCCACGGATTCCAGAACTGGCCGGGCTCCTGTCCCTTGGTCCCCCACTTCACCAGAAGCTGCGGGAGGAAGTTCGTGCTGGTGTCGAACTTCTGGATCCGATGGTTGCCCATGTCCACGACGTACACCGCTCCGTCGTTTTCGTCCACCGCGATGCCGCGGGCAAAGTAGAACTGGCCGTCCGCGTTGCCAAAGCTGCCCCAGGACATGACGAACTCGCCGCTGCGATCGAACTTCTGGATGCGGAAATTGGCGCTGTCCACCACGTAGACGTAGCCCCGGGTGTTATCGACCGTCACGCCCCAAGGGGCGTTGAACTGCCCCTCGCCACCGCCCTGCCGTCCCCACTTGGAGAGGTAGCTACCCATCTTGGCATCGAACCGCTGGACCCGATGGTTGTTGGTATCACAGACGTACACGACCCCTTTATCGTCCACCGCAATGCCGGTGGGGTTCTGGAAGTTCGAGGGCGCGGTGCCGAACGCGCCCCAGAGATGGACGAAATTCCCCGCGTTGTCGAATTTCTGGACCCGGCAGTTGCCGGTGTCCACGACATACACGTTGCCGGTCTGGTCGCACGACAGGCCGAACGAGGGTGTGCCGAATTCCCCGCCGTGCAGGAGGTGGGCGCCGCTGCCGGCTTTGCCCCAGACGTTCACACAGACATAGCCGGACGTGTTGAGCAAGATGGAGTTGGTCGCCGGGGCGGAAATGTTCCCGCCTCCGTCTTTGAACCAGACATAGACGGTCTTTTTGCCATCGCCGGGTGAGAGGGTATAGGGCACCGTGGCGCCGTACTTGCCGACTGGCTCCGCGTCGACCCACCCTGACGTCGACGCGGTCGGCGTGTTGGGTACTTCCGAAACCAAGTAGCCGGCAACCCCGGAGTCCACATCGTTGGCCGAGATCGTCAGGACCACGTCGGGGAGGTTCGTCATGAACGCCCCGTGGTTGATGATCATGTAGGGGTTCTGCGGCGCGGCTAGGTCGATCATCGTCGGCGTCGCCTCGACGACAGGAGACGGCGGACTCTCCGTCCCCTCCGCGCTGACCGCCGTCAGCATGAAATAGTAGGTGGTGCCGTTGGCCAGCCCGACATGGGTATACGGTGAAGCCACGCCTTCGACGCAGGTTCCTGTCTGGGGCGTCACGCTCGGTTCGGTGTGGTAGTAGAGGTTGTAGGACGCCGCGCCCGGCACGTCCATCCAGCTGAGGGTCACTTCGGTGTCAGCCGCCTTGGCGATCAGTTCGGCGGGCGCCGACAATTCCGTCGTGCCCTTCTCCGTCGGAACCTGCAGGGTGGACTGGGTGCCGTCCACTGGCGTGAACTTCAGGACGCGAGCGTTGCCGCTATCCACAACGTAGACAAACCCCTCCCGGTCAACCGCGATCCCATAGGGGAAGTTCAACTGGCCCAATGTGTTGCCGCGGTTGCCCCATTGGCAGATGAAAGCGCCATTGCTCGTGAATTTCTGGATCCGGTGGTTGCCAGTGTCTGTCACATAGACATTGCCCAGGGCGTCGATCGCGATCCCCCACGGGCCGTTGAACTGCCCCGGGCCATTACCTTCTTTGCCCCACTTGGCCAGGAAATTCCCTCGGCTGTCGAACTTCTGGACGCGGTTATTGATCTCATCCGTGACGTAGACGTTCCCGGCAAAATCAATGGCGACATCCCGGCAGTAGAAGAACGCCCCTTCAAAGGCGCCATCCTTGCCCCACATGAGGATCGGCTCCCCGTCAGCCATGTACTTCTGGATCCGGTTATTGAGGGTATCGGCGATGTAGACGTTGTCGTCCTTGTCGACGCCGACGCCCCATGGATTGTCGAAGACCCCCTGTGAGGACCCCGTCCAGGCGAAGCCGAACTTGCCCCAGACGGTCAGGAAGTTCCCGTCCTTGTCGAACTTCTGGATGCGATGGTTGTTGGAGTCGATGACGATCAGATCGCCCTGGGAGGTACAGGCCAGGCCCCGGGGGTAATAGAACTGGCCTTCGGCGTCGCCCGGCTCGTCGCCTAGGCGCATGAGAAATTTTCCATCCTTGTCGAACTTTTGGATGGTATGCGTGTCGGTGTCGGCCACGCAGATATTGCCCTCCCGGTCCAGCGCAATCCCGGTGGGCGACTTGAACTCCCCGTCATCATAGCCCTCGGTCCCGAAGTGCATGACGCATACGAACGGGGCTGGGATACCCATGACTTCTTCGGATTCCGGGCTCTCTCCATTCTTCGTAACTGCCGTGACGACATAGTGGTAGCACATACCGTTCGCCAGGTCGGTATGGATGTACGGCGGCGCGGCCGTGTCGATCAGGGTACCGTTCTCCTTGGTCACCCCGATCTTGGTCTTGAACCGTTCCATGCCAACGGCATCGTATTGGAACCGGTCGAATTCCTTACCTTCCTTGGTCACACCTCGGGTGGTCTTGTAGTAGATGTTGTAGAAGAGGGCGTCGGGAACGGGCTCCCAATCGAGCGTCATCTTGCCATCCCCGATCTTGACCATGACGTTGCGCGGCGCCCGCGGCAGGTCAGATTGCTCCGCCGTCGTTCCCCCGCCCGATTGCGCGGAACCATCGACGCTCAGCACGAACCGGATACGCGGACCCCAGTTGTCGTCATGTTTCGCCATGGCACAAACTCTAGCACCCGTTTCTCGATGAAGTCAAGGAAGCCAGAGCGGCTGTGGAGGCTTACAGATACGAGACTGGACGCTTAGTCTGGGCAGGGGAATGCCCTGTAGGAGGATGCCCTCCTTGGAGCCGAACGAGACGGTCCTGGGCATCAAAAATGGAGGGGATATCCTCAAAGAGTCGGGCGGCCTTGTCGGTAACGCCCTCCTCCTCGTACAGGACGGCGAGATCGTACTTGACGTAGGGTCCACCCGGCCCCACGCACCGTGGATCGGCCATGACGCGTTCCAGCAACGCGATCGCCGTTTTGTTGAGCCGCTGGGCTTTATAGCATGCCGCAATCATGGCACACGCATCGACGAATCGCGTCGGCCCGCAGGCGGCTTGCTTGAACTCTTCGATGGCTTCAGCCAGGAGGCCCATGTCCTTGTAGGCGACACCCAGATCATAATGCATCTCACACCCGTCGTCGCCTACGTACGCCTTGACCCCTTTGCGGAACTCCTGGAAGAGCGCTTCGACGGCCGGCTCAAGGCCCCCAGTGGACGCCTCTGCCGCAGCAGGTGGCACGGCCTTCTTAGCCAGAGTCACCGGTGGCTCTACTTTGCGGACGGGCTGCTTCTCCTCCGCCGTCGGTTCCACTTTTAGACTTGGCCTTTCAGCCTTCGCCGCGGCCGGTACCCTGGTAGCTCGAGCCTTGAGTTGGAGAAAATCGTTGTCGTCAGGTTCCGCCATGAGATAGGCATCGATCAA
>DASQRT010000158.1:0-3251 GCA_035642795.1 Nitrospirales bacterium | reverse complement strand
GCTCCAGCACCTGCTTGAGGTCATAGAGATTGATCACCATGCCGGTCACCGGATCGATGGTGCCGGAGATGGTCACCTCCAGCAGATAGTTATGCCCGTGCGGGTTGTTGTGCAGGCCAAAGACGGCTCGATTGCGCTCCTCAGACCACGCGGGATTGTGATAGCGATGAGCGGCGCTGAATTCGAGTCGTTTGGTGAGTCGAACGCTGTGCATGGGAAACGAAACGCGCGGTGCGGGGGCCGTCGCTCACCGGAACGAACGTCGTACCCCCTGCTCCGTGATCCGCATCTGAGCCGGGCGACCGCGTCACGGCGCGGCGCCCGAACCCGGACGACTTAGGCGCTGAACGAGCTACCGCAGCCGCAGGTGGTCTTGGCTTGCGGATTTTTGATCGCGAAGCCGGACCCCTGCACGCTGTCCACGTAATCCACTTCCGAGCCGGACAGCAACGGGGCGCTCTGGGAATCCATGATCACCTTCACGCCACCGGCTTCGATGATGGTGTCATCATCCGCCGTCTTCGTCTCGAAGGACATGCCGTATTGATAGCCGTGGCACCCGCCGCCCTTCACATAGACACGCAGGCCGATGGCATCCTTTTCTTCCTGCAACAGCTCGCCGATTTTCTTCTGAGCCATCTCGCTGACTGTAATCATTCTATCGTCTCCTCCCTTATTGAATGCTACAGGAATTCTCTTGGACTGTTCCTTCCGCCGCGCTCCCGACCTTTTTCGGCGGAACCCTGACAACGACATCTCCTACTATTTTAGCCTGACAACCCAGCCGATTGAAAGCCTCGGTCAAGTTTTCCCGGTCTAGCAGGTCCTGCTCGTCAAAATCGATCTCGGACAGGTTCTCCCCTCCGCTTTGGACCTCCACCCGGCAGGTGGTACAGGAGGCATTCCCGCCGCAGTCATGCGGCAGCGGAAAGCCGAGCGCCTCGGCCGCGGCCAGGATCGAGGTGTTCGCCGGGACCTCCCCGCTTACGCCCTGGGGATGGATGAACGTAATCCGGGGCACTATGCGACCCCGCCCGCTACCGCCGCAGGTTGAAACGGGCACCGCTTCTGCGCGATGTGGGCCTCGAACTCATGGCGGAAGAGCCGCAAGGTGCTCTCTCCGATGACCGAGGCGCCCGTCACCACTGTACAATAACCACGGCCTTTGACAAATCCACAGAGCTGCAGCAGCGACGCGAGGTCTTTTTCGGTGCCGTCCCCCTCCTCGATCTTCTGCAGCAGGTCTGCCAGGTTGATCGTCCCCATGCGGCAAGGGGGGCACTGCCCGCAGCTCTCGACCTTGAAGAAGTCGGTGTACTTGAGCGCCGTCGCGACCATGCAGGTCTGATCGTCCACGACGATCACGCCAGCCGACCCGAGGCCCGTGCCCGCGTGCTTCAGCGATTCGAAGTCCATCGGCGTGTCCAATTGATCGGGCGTCAACATGGCGAAGGACGGCCCGCCCGGAAAGACGGCCTTGACCTTCCGTCCGTTCGGCACGCCGCCCCCGCTCTCATAGATCAGCGTGCGGATCGGCGTCCCCATCGGCAACTCGTAGACGCCGGGCCGGTTGACGGCGCCGCTCAAAGAAAACAGCATGGTCCCCGGGCTCTTCTCGGTACCGACCTTCGTGAACCACGCCGCGCCGTTCCGCAGCAGCGGCGGTACGTTGCACAGGGTCTCGACGTTGTTCACCAGGGTCGGCTTCCCGTACAGCCCAAAATCGGTCGGGTAGAAGGGGGGCTTCTGCCGCGGCATGGCGGGACGGCCCTGCATGGATTCCAGCATGGCGGTCTCCTCCCCGGCCACGTAACTGCCTTGCCCTTCTACGAACTCGATATCCAGATCAAACCCCGCTCCGAGCACGTTCTTGCCCATGAGTCCGTGCGCACGCGCCTGCTCGGCCGCCTTCTGCAGGATGGCGATCTCCTCGACGTACTCGTGATTCACGTAGAGGAAGGCCTGCTTGGCCTTCACGGTATAGGCGGCGATCAACGTTCCTTCCAGCAACTGGTGCGGATTGGTCTTCAGCAGGTACCGATCCTTGAACGTCCCCGGTTCATGCTCGCCGGCGTTGCAGACGAAGTAGTGCTCAGGAATCCGGTGGTGGAGGACCTTCTCCCATTTGACTCCGGTGGGGAAGCCCGCTCCGCCTCGGCCTCGCAAGCCGGCCCGTTTGATCTCCGCGATGACCTCATCCCGCGTCCACTGTGTGACGCAGGCCTTCCAGGCCTCATATCCCCCCTGGTTCACATAGGGAGCGATCTCCCAGGGATGGGGGCCGAAATCCTTAATAATGCGGGCTTCTTTGGCCACTAAAGCGCTCACGTTGTAAGAAGGAACACTTACCCCCGACCAGAATGGTCGGCTTACTATAAGTCACGCTTTAAAAGGAAGTCAAGGCTTCTCTAGCAGCTAGGCCACAAGAACCGTGATCCTAGGCCCTTTGATCCAATGGGTTCATGACCGAGCCTAACAAGGATTCGCGTGGTTCTCCATGCAAAGAGCCATGGCATAAAATGTGCTTATTTATCAGTGTGATCATGCCTCAAGGAACCAGCACAATGGAAGAAACGCTCGGCCAATACCTGTGCCATAGGCGCACGCAGAAGGGCGTCAGCCTAGAGGATATTGCCAAGGCCACGCGCATTGATCCGCGGTACCTCCAAGCAGTCGAAAATAATGACTTCAGTCAGCTTCCCCGGGCAGAAGTCGTCGCGAAAGCCTACGTAAAAGCGTACGCCCGCTGCCTGTCGTTGGAGGAAGTTGAAGTGATGAGGCGCTTCGCGGAATCGGCAGGGGGCTTCTATACGGAGTCTACAGAGGCCATCTGTGAAGTGGCCCGAAAGAACACGCAGAAGGTGTTTCCGGAACCCTGGCTGACCCGGCTGCGCTCCTCCTTTAAAACCCTGTTCTAAGCTTCCGAAATCGGTGCAGCAGGGCACAAATTTGTGCGCTGCACCGGCCCTCCTACCCTATACACAATCCTTTAGTGCTTGATCAGAAATCGCCCATAGACGAGGCCAGCCAGCCCCCCGCCTAGAAGCGGCCCGATCCAGTAGACACTGTGGTTGGGCCAGTAGCCGGCAGCCAGGGCAGGTCCGAAGGTTCGAGCTGGGTTCATCGAAGCCCCTGTCAGCGGCCCCCCCATCAGAACATCACACATGATGGTTAACCCGATCCCGAATCCCGCGATCGCTTTCCAGGTGCCGCGGTCATCGATTGCCGTGCCGTAAACGACCAGCACGAGG
>DASQRT010000157.1:0-4868 GCA_035642795.1 Nitrospirales bacterium | reverse complement strand
AGCATCAGGTTGCGGTTGCCGAGGATGTAGCGCTCGCCGATCCGGCCTTTTTCCATGGCCAGCAGGTGCCCCGCGGCGACGTCGTCCACGTCCACGAGGTTCATGCCGGTTTCGATGTAGGCGGGCATCCGCCCTTTCATGAAGTCCACGATCACCTGCCCGGTAGGAGTCGGCTTGATATCGCGGGTCCCGACAGGCGCGCTGGGATTGACGATGACGACCGGCAGCCCGGCTCGGGCCAGCTTGCGCACTTCCTGTTCGGCGAGGAACTTCGAGCGCTTGTAGTGGCCTACCATCTGCTCCAGAGACACCGGCGTCTCCTCGGTACCAAGCCCGCCGCCCGGCGGCAGGCCGATCGCTCCAATGGTGCTGGTGTAGACAATCCGTTCGACGCCGCTGTCGCGCGCCGCCTCCATGAGGTTGCGCGTGCCGGTGACGTTGATGTCGTAGAAGATCTGGGGGTCGGGCGCCCACAGGGCGTAGTGCGCGGCGACGTGGCAGAGGTGGCGGCAGCCGGCCAGGGCCTGCCGTAGGGACGCAACGTCGCGCAGGTCGCCGTGAGCCTGCTCGACTTTGAGCCCTTCGAGGTTACGCAGGTCGCTGTCGCGGCGCACGAGGACGCGCACGTCCACGCCGCGTTCGAGCAGGCACCGGGTGACGGCGGCGCCGACGAAACCGGTGGAGCCTGTGACGAGCGCTTTCGACAATTTTTTAATTCTTTCTGGCGGTGATGTAGCGGGCCAGCTCGCGGAGCGGATCGGCTTTCCGATCGAAGTCCTTGAGACGGGCGATGGCTGAGGCGACGCGTTCCTCGGCCAGCTTGCGGGCGCCGTCCACGCCGAAGAACGTCGGGTAGGTCTTCTTCCCGCGGGAGGCGTCCGTGTTGGCGTCCTTCCCGAGCTCTTCCCGCGTGCCCACGACATTCAGCACGTCGTCCGCGATCTGGAAGGCCAGGCCGACATCCTCAGCGTAGGCGGTGAGGTGGTCCAATTGTCGGTCGGCGGCTCCGCCGACGATCCCGCCGATGCGGACGGAGGCGCGGATGAGCTTGCCGGTCTTCCAGCGGTGCACGCTCTCCAGCGTCGCCAGGTCAATGTCCTTCCCTTCGGCCTCGATGTCGGCCACCTGTCCGCCTACCATCCCCACGTTGCCGGAGCCGACGGCGAGTTCCTGGATCACTCGCACCTGCGCGCGGGGATCGAGGCCGTCAACCAGCTCAGGCCGGCTGGCGAGATCGAAGGCCATGGTGAGCAGGGCATCCCCTGC
Source organism: Nitrospirales bacterium (assembly GCA_035642795.1). Classification (GTDB taxonomy): domain Bacteria; phylum Nitrospirota; class Nitrospiria; order Nitrospirales; family NS-4; genus NS-12. Next base: position 3,602 of record DASQRT010000157.1, on the reverse strand, counting down.
CAGGATGGCCATGGCTTCGCCGAAGACCTTGTGGTTGGTCAGCTTGCCGCGCCGGTAGTCGTCGTTGTCCATGGCGGGCAGGTCGTCGTGGATCAGAGAGTAGGTGTGAATCAGCTCCAGCGTCGAAGCGAGGGGCAGGATGAAAGGTGAGGCGCCGCAGATGGCCTCGCAGGCCGCGATGGCCAGGATAGGCCGCACGCGCTTCCCGCCGGCGAACAGGCTGTAGCGCATGGCCTTGTGGAGCGTTGTGGGCGGGGCGTCCTCGGCCGGCATGATGGACTCGAGGAAACGGTCCACTCCCTGCCGTTTTTGCTCCAGGTATGTCTTGATGTCCATACGGTTACGCAGATTAGCAAAGGCCTGTAAAGAGAGTCAACGCGAGGGAATGGTCATGGGATCGCCGCGAAGTCCAGGTCGAACGAGATTTCACCGCCGGTCCGCGGAAAGACGAAGAGTTGGGTCTTCGCGAGCGGATCGAAGTCGCCGTACGTGAAGGACGCGACCACCTTGGCGCGGTAGGCCGGAGATTTCGGCCAGGCGGACGTGCGGTCGGCCGTGTCGTCCGCACGGATTCGCACCGGCATGATCTTCCTGTCACCCTGGACGAGCATCACGAAGGTGCTCTGCGCGAAGTCGCGGCGGTCGCCGTAGAGCGTGACGCTAACCTGGAGGTACTTGTCATCCACGATACGCCGGACCTCCTGTTCGTTCGGCTGCTGGGCGCGGAGCGCGAAGTGGGCCGATAGCACGGCTAACCCCGAGAGCTTCGTCATGAGGAACCCGCGGGGCCGGAACTCGTTTGCGGGCTCGCTCGGTGGCCCGAACCACGAATATAGTTCGACCGGGGGGGTGCGAACAGTGGCGGCGGCCCGGCCGCGTTCCAATGCCGTGGTGATCTGCTCGGCGCTCGGTTGGAGCTCGATGGCCTGTGACCGTATGGGCGCGCCACACATGATAATCAGCGCGCAAGCCAGGAAGGTCCTCATACTTGCCTCATGGGCGGTATGTACCCAGACGGGTGGCGACTGTCAAGCTTGCAGGGTCTGAAGAGCTTGTCTATACTGAGCGCGCTATGGGATGGCGCCGCGTTGAGCAGGGCATTGAAACCCAGACCTTGGAGATCCAGCCGGCTACCTGCCCCGTCTGCCGGAAGGGCCTCTATCGGAATATCACGTTCCTCACCGGTGGATGGGCCCGTTGTACGGTGTGCAACGAGGTGGTCCATTACGCCTGCCTCAGCGGGGGGAGATTCCTGAAGAACCGTCCTCGCGTCTGTGTGGATTGCAAAGCTGGTCGTGTCCGTCCCGCTCAGAAGATGCCGATGCCGCCGTCTCAACCTAAAGAACTGATTCCTCCTGCGCCGCCCTCATGAGCAGGCCGGTGGCGGCGGGACGCCCTCTCAATCTTCGATCCTTCGGCAGTTTTTTCCTGGTCGTTGTGATCCCGATCGTCCATGCGTCCGGCGGGTTTTTCATTTTGGATTTCCTGCTCAGCGGCAACTATACGTGGGGACGCACCCTCCGCACGTTCGTCCTGTTCATGGGCAACTTGGTGCTGGCCTACGAGTTCGTGTATCGGGACCTACAGGCGCGCCATCCAGACTGGTCGGATCAGTGCCTCCTGAGGAGCGTGCTGACCTATTCAGTGATCCCATTCTGCGTCGGGATGGGGGCGCTCCTGCTGCTCCTAGCGGTGACTCGCCTGCTCAGATAACGCATGAAGCGATCATTGCCTCATGCGAACTTCGAGGTATGTTGGAACCGACACTTCGGACAGAGGTAGTGCAGGTATTTGCCATTGCCGACCAACCGCTTGGACATCGCAACCTTGCACCAGGTGCAGGTCCGATCAGGGGTGTCGCAGGCGGCGCAGACTTGCGTGGTGGCGCCGTTCCGGGTCACCGGCACGGTCGGTTTTCCGCACTTCGGGCAGGTCATGGTGTTTTTTCGCACAGTGAAATGAGGCTTGTCAAATGAGCGGTTCAGCCGTACAGGCGTTCTTCGATGCGCTCCCATCCCGGTTCCATGCTGCGGCTGCGCAAGGTATCACCGCCGTGTATCAGTTCGACCTGTCTGGGGAGGGAGGCGGGCAATACCAGCTCCACATCGCAGACCAGGCTTGCCGGGTCTCGCCCGGCATCCATCCTTCGCCGGACGTCACGCTCCGGATGGTGGGAGAAGATTGTGTGGCGATCCTCGACGGGCAGCTGAGCGGCGTGTCCGCGTACCTGAGCGGCCGGTTGAAGATGGAAGGGGATCTGGGGCTGGCGATGAAGCTGGCGGTCTTCTTCCCAGACTTGCGCCCGAAGTAGCCTTTTATTTTTTGAGTTCCGCCCAGGCCTGCTGGTAGTCCTCGAACGTGTCCACTTCCATCCATCCCTTATAGATGGGCAGGCAAGAGACCTCGTGGCCGCGGTCCACCAGCTCCTGCAGCATGTCGGTGAGGGAGGCCTTCGTAAGCGAGGGCGCTTCGTGGAAGGGGGCCTCGGGGTTCTTCGCCACGCTCTTGTACACGGACTTGAACTGATCGGTTCCCCGTTCCGAGAGCATCGCCAGACCGATGAATTCGCCGTGCGCTCGCTCCAGGTCCAGGTGCTGGCCGATCTTCACCAGCCGGTTGGGCCCGTCCGGAGGGACGAACCGGTAGCCGGTCGCCGGCGGGTTGTCGAGGAGCACCAGATCCGGCTTGAAGTGCGGGCGCGGCAGCTTGCGCTGGTCCGCCCAGGCTAGGTCCACGACGATGGTGATGTCGGCGGGACTCTTCAGGAGCTTCAGCAGAATGCCGGTCTCGAAGATGATGTCGGAGTACAGGAGCAAGCAGCGCCCCTTCAGCTCCTGTTCGGCGCAAAAGATCGACGTCAGCTCCCCCGTGTCCTCATACCGGTCGTTGTCGTAGTACCGCAGGTTGGGGAAGGCGATTTTTTCCTTCTGGTACCCGCGGACGACGGCGATGTCCTTGATATTGACCTCGTTCAGCGACGCGATCTGCCGTTCGAGGATTGTCTTGCCTTTGATATCCAGGAGGCACTTGGGCTTGTCCTGAATGAGCGGCAGAAGCTGCTTCTCGAAGCCCGCCGCCGGGATGATGGCCGTGATCTTCTCGGTGCCCACCGGGAGGAACTTGCGCTCATCTTCTTCCAGCTTGGTCACGCCGACCAGATCGTAGACCTCTTGGAGCGACACCATGCGGTCGGCCACCGCCTCGGCTCGGTTCTCGCGCTTCAGCACGTCCAGGGTGTCGCGTATCGCCTTGATGCCCGTGCGGATGACCTGATTGGCGAAGATGACGATCTTGAAGCCGTGCCTCTCCAGTTCGTCAGCCGTGACCGAGCCGAAGATAGTGGGGACCACGACGAGCGGGACGCGACCGGTCCACTGCTGCGACACGGCGCGCAGCTCGTCGAACGCAGGAGACTTGGAATGGATGAGCACGGCATCGGCGCCGGCGTCGGCGTAGGCCTTGGCGCGCTTCAGCGCCTCGTCTTGACCCCAGCCCGCGATCAGAGCCTCGGTGCGGGCGATCAGGACGAAATCGGACGAGGCTTGGGCCGACTTGGCCGCGCGGACCTTGCCCGCGTGCTCGTCGATGGAGACCAGCTCGCG
>DASQRT010000156.1:0-4368 GCA_035642795.1 Nitrospirales bacterium | reverse complement strand
TGACCTGTTTGATCTTAATGTCGCCCTTGGCGATTTCGGCTTCCAAAGATTTGGTCAGTTCTGCGTGAGTCCTGGTCAATCGCTGGATCTCGGCCTCCTTCGCAGCTCGCTCCTGCTCCAGGCGAGCCTTTTCCGTCTCTCCGGTCTTGAGCTGCTCGTCCCGCTGCTGAAGCCCGCCCTGCAAACTCCCGACTTCCTGCCGCAGCTTCACGAGTTCCTGCTCACGCTCCGCGAGCTGCTTGGCTAGATCATTGGCGCGTACCGTTTCGGCTTCGAGTTCGCTGGCGCGCTTCTGAAGCCGTGCAATTTCTTCTTGGGCCGTCGTCGTCCCACTCATGAGCGCCGCGATGCGGGTGTTTACATCAGCGAGTTGTTTTTTAAGACTGTCTGCCTCGGCGGCAGCCTGAGCTGTGCCCTTGCGCGCCTCCTCAAGCTCTGCCAGTGTCTTTTCGTGAGTTCCTGAGCTGACACATCCGGTCACTAGCGCAGCACACATGACTACTCTCGTAACTGTGCAGATGTTCATGGTGTCCCCTCCTTGGTCGCCTTAGATATGATCTGATCATGGCAGATGTCAAGCCAGTTATCCCGTTATAGTGTGCTCTATACATGCAAAGTCAATGCCGATGCAAGACAAGGAGGCTGTCTTTTGTTGGTTTGTGCCGGATAAGAGTCACATCGGCTACTAGGTCGGCTTTTGATCTCCGCGAAAATCGGACTGTCGATCGGATTTTGGTACAATGCGCCCCCAGCATGGCGATCACACGCCCGCACGTGCACCGGATCAATGTCTCCGACGGGGGCGTGCCGAAGCTGCCGGTGCCAGAAGCCTACATCACCGTCCAGGGGGTTGCAGGCGACCGCCAGCGGGGCGTCCAGTACCACGGCGGGGCGGATCGGGCGGTCTGCCTGTATTCACTGGAAGTCATCGAGGCCCTGCGAGCCGAAGGCCATACGGTCGCTCCTGGGTCCTGCGGGGAGAACCTCACGCTTGCCGGACTGGACTGGGCCCATCTGAAACCTGGGGACCGCTTGCACATCGGCACTGACGTGCGGCTGGAGGTGATGAGCTATACCGATCCCTGCAAACACAACGCACGGTGGTTTGTGGACGGGGACTTCATGCGCATCTCCAAGAAGAAGCACCCCGGCTGGAGCCGGCTTTATGCGCGAGTGCTGGCTGAGGGTGTGGTGCGGCCGGGAGACGAGGTGACAGTGGAGGAGGGCGATGGAGCGGGTCCTTGAACCGGAATTGATGGATGACCCAGTGCAGGCTCTGGCCTACGCCCGCGCCGACTTCGAAGAAGAGAACCAGGGGTTTGTCGATCGGTTTGTGGAGTTCTACCCGGAATTCAAGGAAGGGCATGTGCTGGATCTGGGCTGCGGGCCAGCCGATATCCCGATCCGGCTTGCGCACAAGCTCCCTCGCTGCCGGATCACCGGCGTGGACGGCTCGGCGCCCATGATCGCCATCGGCCAGGAGGCGATCCGCGTAGCCGGCCTAGCGGATCGTATCACGCTGCGGTGCGAGCGGTTCCAGAACACAGTCCTTCCGGAACGGGCTGAGGCCGTCACCTCGAACAGCCTCCTGCACCATGTCCCCAACCCGTTGCAGTTCTGGTATGCGGTCAAGAAACTGGCCCAGCCGGTCGCCGTCGTGCTGGTGATGGATCTGCTCCGTCCGGAGTCGCCGGAGGCGGCGCAGGCCATCGTGGACAAATACGCCGCGGGCGAGCCGTCGATTCTTCGGCGGGATTTCTATAATTCCCTGTTGGCGTCCTTCACGGAGGACGACGTAGCGGCCCAGTTGGCCGAGATGAATTTAACCCGGCTCCTCATCGACGTTCCGGACGACCGCCACTGGATCGTCGGCGGCCGGCTCACCTGAGGAAGGCGCGATGCAACGATTCTGGTCGGTCCTAATGAGTCGCTCCCGACATCAAGTTTTCCATGAAGACGGCCAGCAGCCCGCCCATCTCTTTGAGATCCCGGCCGGCTATGCCAAGGTGTCGATGAAGCGCTGAGCCCGCAACTTCCCCTCGCCTTGCGCTCCGCGCTTGCCGCGCAGTACGTTATAATTAAATTAAGCAGTTACGGTTGTCACTTCGGTGGGCGCGTTGTAACGAGGCGTTCCCATGCCTACCCTGCATATTCGCACGACTCCTCCAGGGCCCCGCGCCCGGATGCTCCTGCGACGATATGAACGGTATGTCGCTCCTTCGGCCACGCAGTCCTATCCGCTTGTCGTAGACCACGCGGCCGGATGCCACGTCTGGGATGTGGACGGGAACTGCTATCTGGACTTCACGGCGGGCATCGCGGTCAGCGCCGCCGGGCACGGTCACAAGCATGTGGTCGGCGCGATTACAGCCCAGGTCGACCGGCTCATCCATTTTTCCTTCGCGGACTTCTTCTACCCGTCCTATTTCCGCATGGCCGAGCGGCTGGCTGAGCTGGCGCCCGGTCGTGAACCCAAGCAAGTGTTTCTCTGTAATTCTGGTGCGGAGGCGATCGAGGCCGCGATCAAGCTGGTGCACCACGCGACACGGCGGCCGTACATCCTCGCCTTCTACAACGCCTTCCACGGGCGCACACTCGGGGCCCTCTCCCTGACTGCAAGCAGGCAAGTGCAACGCCGAGGGTTTGCGCCGTTGCTGCCCGGCGTCTTCCATGCGCCGTACCCTGATCCCTACCGTAGCCGCGCCGACGATCCTGCCGCAGAGTGCTTGGATCATATCGAGAACGTGCTGTTCCGTACCGTGCTGCCGGCGGAGGAGACGGCCGCCGTCTTCGTCGAGCCGATTCAGGGCGAAGGCGGGCTGGTCGTGCCGCCGGACCATTTTCTGACGGGGCTCCGTCGGCTGTGCGACCGTCACGGCATCTTGCTGGTGGATGACGAGGTGCAAGCCGGCATGGGGCGCACCGGCAAGTTTTTCGCGATCGAGCATGCAAGCGTGGCGCCTGACATCATCTGCTTGGCCAAGGCGGTGGGCGGGGGCTTGCCGCTGGGGGCCGTGATCGCCCGCAAGCGGGTCATGTCGTGGGAGAGGGGCTCGCACACTTCCACCTTCGGCGGCAACCCCGTGGCCTGCGAAGCCGGCCTGGCCACTATCGAGGTTATCGAGAAGGAAGGGCTTATGCGGAACGCCGCCGAGCAGGGTGCGTATGTCCAGATGCGCCTGCGCCGGCTGCAACGGCGGTGCCGGTTGATCGGCGACGTGCGCGGCCGCGGCCTGATGATCGGCGTCGAGATGGTCCGCAACCGGCGAGCCAAGGAGCCGGCCGAGAGAGAGCGCGACCACGTCGTGCAAGAGGCCTTCCGGCGAGGGCTCCTCCTGCTCCCGTGCGGCAGGAGCGTGATCAGGATCAGCCCCCCGCTGTCCATCACTCGCGATGAGGTGGATCAGGGGCTGGCGGTCCTGGAAGAGGTGCTGGCATGAAGACACTGGTGAAGAACTATATCGGAGGCAAGTGGGTCGGGGCCCATTCTGGGCGGACCTTTGACAGCCGGGATCCGGCCACCGGCGAGGTGGTCGGGCGGTGCGTGGATTCGGGTCCAGAGGACATCGACGAGGCGGTGAAGGCCGCGACCGAGGCCTTCGAGTCGTGGCGGAGGATGCCCGCCCCTCGGCGCGGGGAGATCCTGTTCCACGTCGCCGAGCGGCTGGTGCGGGACAAGGAGACCCTGGCGCGCACCGTGACCCGCGAGATGGGGAAGGTGCTGGCCGAGGCGAAGGGGGACGTGCAGGAGGCGATCGACATGGCCTACTACATGGCGGCTGAAGGGCGACGCCAGTGCGGCCTCGTCGTGCCCTCCGAGCTGCCGGACAAGGCGGCCCAGTGTGTGCGCGAGCCGTTGGGGGTCGTCGGCTTGATCACGCCATGGAATTTCCCCATCGCCATCCCTTCCTGGAAGACCTTTCCGGCGCTGATCCTGGGCAACACGGTGGTGCTGAAGCCGTCCCCGGAGACGCCGGTCACAGCCTCGCTCTTCGTCAAGGTCCTGGAAGAGTGCGGGGTGCCGCCTGGCGTGGTGAACCTAGTGCTGGGGAGCAGTCCCGAGTTGGGCGCGGCGCTCGTGCGCCATCCGAATGTGGCGCTGATCTCGTTCACGGGCTCGACGGCGACTGGCGACAAGGTGGCCATGGAAGCGGCCGCACACCACAAGCGGCTGGCGCTGGAGATGGGCGGCAAGAATGCCATTTTGGTCATGGAAGATGCCGACCTGGATCTGGCCGTGGATGGGATCACCTGGAGCGCCTTCGGGACGACGGGCCAGCGTTGCACAGCCTGCAGCCGGCTCCTCACCCACCGGGACGTGAAGGAGCGGCTGACGCGGATGCTGCTCAACCGGATGGCAAAGCTGAC
>DASQRT010000155.1:0-4485 GCA_035642795.1 Nitrospirales bacterium | reverse complement strand
CTTCTGACCTGTGATTGTGACCGACACCTGGCTCAAATACGCCTTGCGACCAGCCACGAAGACCAGCTTGAGAGGGAACGACGGATATTGGGCCGAACGTTCCTCTAGGCCGATGCCGGCGCTGAAGTACCTGATGGATCCCACGCGATGGATGGGAATGGTTTCCTTGATCGGCGTGCCGCCGTCTCCAGAGATTTGAAGTTCGAGACTGTCTTTACCAAGCCCTTCCTCGGCGCCGAACACATAAGGGCTCGCCACGGCGAGGCACACGGCTACGCCAGCCACGATTCGTCGTATGTCGGATTGCTTCATGGTGTCCTCCTTCTTCCTGAACCGCTATTGGCCGGCGGTGGTGCTGACACCTGTAGCCGAACCAGGCCGCAACAGCTCAGGATGCTCGGTTGCGATTTTGACTAGGTTGTTGAGGGCTGGTCTCAGAGTTTCCTGGACGGCGTCGGCATAGTTCTCCACCGATTGCTCCATCCCATAATAGATGCCGAACAGGTGGCTGTCATCAAATTGCATTGTGAATTGCCACACCATTCGGGACGGATCATTCGCGGGCGTGAGCTGGAGATCCATGGCGACCGTATTGGTGGCCTTCCCCATGGGAGCGCCTAAGATCCAGACAAGCGGCCCGATGGGTCCCAATCCGTAGGTGGTGAAGGAGCGCCGCCAGTTGGTGGAGCGGATCGTCCCACTGAGGACGAGATCCGGTTTCGTCGTGAGCGATTCGGCGAACACGACCGAAGAGAAGATACCGGCATGCTTAAGCTCCTCGGCAATCGCTTTGGCGAAATCGCGCGATGGGTTCATGTGGATCAACGGCACCCCTTCCGGATCCTGGACGGTTTCAGGGCGATCGAACGAGTTCACAGCATATGGAACAAAGGGGAGAGGCAGCAGCCAGCTTCCTTTCTTGATGTTCGCTCCGCGCTGATCGCGAAGTGGAAGCACCGCCACATTCACGGGAAGGGCTTTCGACCCTTTGACGTTGAGCAACATCCCCGGTGGGTCGGGCGGGTACTGCCAGTTGCGCGTGACCGTGCAGGCCGCCAGCCCAAGAGCCATCACACTCACGGAAAGCATCATCAAGGCCCATGAGACTCTCGGCTTCATGTGTATCCTCCTTTAGCAGGAAGGTTGTCGATCAGGCATAGGAGGCAGACTACTCGGCGAAGATGAAAGATTTATGAAGGAAGGATGAAGATTTCTTCAGTTTGCGAAGCTTCGTTTAATAGGATGTTACGGTCGTTTTGTTAAAGTGAAGGTTTAGAACTGGTGGTTCACTTCAGCAGGTACTCTGTAATGAACAGCACCGACGCGTAGAAGAGATAGTCCACGTTTTTCTTCTTTGAGAAGCCGTGCCCCTCGTCCTTAGCCAGCAGGTACCAGACCGGCGTGCCGTTCTTCCGGATGGTCGAGACCATCTGCTCGGCCTCGCTCAGCGGCACGCGCGGGTCGTTCCTGCCCTGGACGACGAAGAGTGGCTTCTTCAGCTTGTCCGCGTTGTTTACTGGCGCGATCCGCTCCAGGAACGCGCGCATCTCCGGGTCGCGCTCATCGCCGTACTCCGCGCGGCGCAGGTCGCGCCGGTAGCTTTCGGTGGTCTGCAGGAACGTCACGAGGTTCGAGATGCCGACAATGTCCAGCAGGCAGCGGACCCGGTCGTTGTAGAGCGTACCTGCCACTAGGGTCACGTGCCCGCCGTAGCTGGCGCCCCACACCATTACGCGATCGGCGTCCAGTTCCGGCCGGGTCCTGATCCAGTCCAGCAGCGCGCCGACGTCCTTGTAGGCGTCTTCCCGGAGCCGGCCGTTGTCCAGCTTCAAGAAGGTCTTGCCGTACCCGGTCGACCCGCGGATGTTGGGGTACAGCAGGGCGACCCCCAGCTCGTTCAGCCAGTAGTTGTGCCGCGCCAGGAAATGAGGGCGGGCCTGGCTTTCCGGGCCGCCATGGATGTTCACGGCGACTGGGCGCTTGCCTGGGAAACGCGCGGGCGGGAGGTACAGGAAACCGGAAATCATGCGCCCGTCGAAACTTTTCCAGCGGACCAGTTGCGGGTCGGGAAACTTCTCGGTGTTCAACCCACCTGTCTCGCTGTAAGTCCAGCGCTCGACGGTGCCCGTGACGACATTGAGTGAGTACACGTCGGCGGGGGTGCGCACGGATTCGAAGGTCACGCCGAGCTCGGTGCTGTTGGCGTGCCATTGGAGCCCGCCGATGACGCCGACAGGGAACTTCGGGACCGGCCGTTCCTGCCCTGTCGCCGTCTCCAGCACGTGCAAGATGCTTACGCCGTCTTCGTTCGTGACGAAGGCCAGCCACTTCCCGTCCCGCGACAGGTCGAAGTCCTCGACCCCCCAGGTGATGTGGTCCGTCAGAGAAGTGCGCTTCTTCGTTGTGAGGTCCAGGTACGTGAGCCGGTGAAACTCCGCGTCGCGGTCCGTTGTGACGTATAGCCCTTTCCCGTTCCGTGAGAACCGTCCCCCGCCGTAGGACACCGGCTCGGCGCCGCCTTTGGGCGTGAGCAGAGTGCGCTCCCCGGTCGTCGCGTCGAACAGCCACAGGTAGCTCTCGTTGGCGGAGACGAACTCAAGGACAAGCAGCGTGCGATCGTCCAGTGACCAGTCCAGGACTCGCCACCCGCTACCCTCGATCTGGGTCAGGAGCCGGTCGCTGCTGGGTTCAGCCGGCTTGAGGAGGTAGAGGTCAGTGTCCTTGCCATTTCGCCGGGTGGAACTGTAGGCCAGCCGATCACCGGAATTCGAAAAGACTGCTGAGCTGTTCCGGGACTTGCCGTCGGTCAGGAGGGTCACACCGCCGGTATCCACGTCGTAGCGATAGAACTGGTAGAACTCGTCCCCGCCGGTGTCCTTGCTGAAGATGAACCATCGCGCGTCCTTCGGTGGGTACGAGGCGCCATGGACCGGATCGGAGAAGAAGGTCAGTTGCGTGCGGTCTCCGCCGGGGAACCGGACTTGGTGTACCTGTACCGTCTCGGCGAAGCGCGTACGGATGAGCATCTCGCGCTTGGTGGGATGCCAGCTCAATAAGGCCGCCCGACGGAACTCTGTATACCGGCTCACCGCCTCGGCGAGCGAGGCAGGCACTCTGGGAATGCCTTCGGCGACCAGGTTGTCGCTAGGGAGGATTGCTGCTTCTTGGGCATGGACTGGCGTGAAGAAAAAGAGGAGGAGAAAACCAATGCAGGGAATGCGTCTCACGGCAGGCCAGGAATCCACCGGGACACAGAGTTACAATACGACTCGTAGGACGTCCCGAACAATCGCCGCAAGGTTGGCTCTTCGTAATACACGATGAACAGATGGGCACACACAAGCAGGAATCCCGCATAGAGGAACAGGACTGCCGACTCGAACAAAAAGCCCTCTCCGAGCAGGATGAACGTGATGCCCATATACATCGGATTTCTCACATAGCAATAGAGGCCCTTCACCACTAATTCCTTCGGCGGGTCGATCGGCGCCGGTGTGCCCATACCGGTGAAGGTGAAGTCCCAGGCACACAACAGATAGGTCACGGCGCCCATCAGGATTGGAAGCAGCCCAAGGAACCGAATAGCGCCGATCTCGAAGGAAAATATCTGAGTGCCCCAAGACAGCAAGAGATACGGAACAAGAACCGTCGCCGTCCCAGGGACAAGGATCGTGAAAAGCAATGTCTTGAGTGCAATCATTTCTTGCTGCTCATGTATTTCTGCCGCAGCGCTTCCTTGTCGCTGTGATGTCGGTCCTCCATGGCGCGCATGTCTTGCTTGCACTTGTCATGGAGCGCGCGCCGTTCCTGCTCGTGTTTGTCCTCCAGTTGACGCATCTCGTTTTTCATCTGTTCGTGCATTTCCATTTTGCCCTGCTCGCTCTGCTCGATGGCGAAGGTCGTGCTTCCCGTGAAGGCCAACGTTGCTGCCAGCACGAACCCGCCCAACACCAGCGTCTGCCATGCGCGTGACATCGTATCACCTCCCCTGTTGGATTTGTTGGTCAGCGTGATTGATTCGCCTTGCGAATGAGCTCAAGGAGCACCGAGCGGTGGCAACGGCGCTCATCCGACGCCATCTTATGGTTTTGTCCCGAGTCCTGCAAGAGCGGTTTATCTCTTGAGATGGGTGCGGATGAGGGAGATTCGTTCATGACGCGCCTCCGGCGTGAGCCGCTTCGGGTCGTGCTTGACCGTCCACACCGCCTCACGCGGGGCCGGATCATCGGCGAGCCTTGGGATGAGATGCCAGTGGATGTGCGGGAGCTGGTTGCCGAGCAGCTCGTAGTTGATCTTCACGGCATCGAACAAGATGGCTAGCGTTCGCGCGACTTCCGTCACCTCTTCGATGAGCCGACTGCGTTCTTCTCTGGTGAGATCGAACAGCTCGGTCGCATGACGCTTGAGCACCAGCACCGTCCAGCCTGGAAAGAACTGATCATCGTGGAGGTACGCGACCGTGAGCCCGAGCTCGGCGATCTTATG
>DASQRT010000154.1:0-2084 GCA_035642795.1 Nitrospirales bacterium | reverse complement strand
AGGATGATCTACAATTCGATCTTCCTGCTCGTGGCCATCGGCGTGGCCCTGTGGCTGATTCTGGCGTGGCGGAGCAGCTCGGAGCTATTGGCACAGCCCGCGGAGAGCATACCTGGCCGGCAGGAGCCCGCCCAACCAAGGAAACCCCGCGAGAAGCCGGGCGAGACCGTGCCGCTGCCGGCGCAGTCACGCAATCTCCACAAGGAAAGCCATGACCGGACTGTTCGAGTCGAACCCCTTAACCAGAGACAGAGACTGGGGCGGTATGCGGTCATCAGAGAGCTGGGCCGCGGGTCAATGAGTGTGGTCTATCTGGGCAAAGACCCCACCATCCAGCGGTTCGTCGCGCTCAAAACGGTCCGGTTCGATGACGCGGGTAACCCAAGCGAGTTGGTGGAAATCAAGCGACGCTTTTTCAGTGAAGTCCAATCGGCGGGGCGACTCTCGCATCCGAATATCGTGACGATCTATGACGCAGGGGATGAGGAAGACTTGGGATACATCGCCATGGAAGTGCTGGAGGGGATCACCCTGAAGGACTGGTGTCGCAAGGAAAACCTGCAACCCATCAAGCAAGTGCTGGAACTCGTCACCGACGTCGCCGAAGCGCTCGACCATGCTCACAGCCAAGGGGTCGTGCACCGGGACATCAAACCCGGGAATATCATGTTCACGAAGGACGGCATCGCCAAAATCACGGACTTCAGCATTGCCCGTATCACAACGTCCACCAAGACCCGAACCGATGTGATCATCGGAACGCCGAGCTACATGTCGCCGGAGCAGGTTACCGGAGAGAAAGTGGACGGTCGGTCGGACCTTTTCTCACTCGGCGTGGTCCTGTACGAATTGTTGACCGGCGAGAGACCCTTCCAGGGCGAGAACATTGCTTCCCTGATTTTCCAGATCGCCAACAAGCCTTATCGGTCGCCGGCCCAAATACGGGCAGACCTGCCGTCGTGCTGCGCCGCCATTATTGACAGAGCGCTGCGCAAAGAGGTGGCCAAGCGCTATCAGAGAGGGCTCGAACTGGTAGAGGATCTGCGGACGTGTCTCCAGACTTGCACATGATACCCTTCACCACCCGAAGGAGAACCCTCAATGACGCCCGAAGAGCAAATCGCGAAAATGACCAAGGCCATCAATCAAGCGATCAAGTCCCTGGGCGACCGGTTCGGCTCCACCGATGGAGACTACCAGCGGACGATCCAGATGCTGAAGGATTCCCTTCCGGCCAGCCCCGCGCCAGCCCCGAAGACTCCGCCCCCTCCACCGCCTGAGGCCTAAATACTTCCCTTCTGCTAGTGACGTTCATCACAGGCTTTGGCCAGGTCACGCAAGGCCTGGGAAACCCGAACCTGGTAAGGCGGGCTGTCCTGCAGCCGCCGTAAGTGTTCCGGCAAGCGCGCCAGCTCATCGGCGACGCGAGCGCGCACGTCGGCCAGCGCGGGCGCGGGCGCCAGACGCCGGCCCTCACGCATGACGGGTTGGATCAGCGCCGTGCCGTCCTGAGGATCATCGGCGAGCGTCAGCACGTCATAGGCTATGCGCCCAACCGCCCCGTGATGACGGTACGCTTGCTTGCGTCCCGGCCAGGTCGCCTTGTCCTCGGAGCGCTTGCGACGGGCGCGACCCGCATACTCCTGGAGCTTGTACGCGCAGTCCAGGTAGGGCGCATCGGAAGACGTCGTCATGTGAGTGCCGACGGCGAAGGAGTCGATCGGGGCGTTGACGGCCATGAGCTCCTGCAAGTCATACTCGTCCAGATTGCCGCTGGCCACGATCCGGACGTCCGGCAAGCCCCCGTCATCCAAAATGCGCCGCACTCGGCGCGCATGGTCGGCCAGGTTCCCGCTGTCCAACCGGATGCCTTGGATGGAGATGCCCCGCTTCTGCAGGCGCGGCGCGAGCGCCACCACCTTGCGGGCCGCCGCTTCCGTGTCGTAGGTGTCGAGGAGGAGCACGGCATTATTGGGCTGCGCTAGGGCAACATGCTCGAACGCCTCCATCTCGTCCTCGTGCGCCTGAATGAACGAGTGGGCCACCGTGCCGTACACCGGCATGCCGAAGAGGGCCCCAGCCTG
>DASQRT010000153.1:0-4415 GCA_035642795.1 Nitrospirales bacterium | reverse complement strand
GAGGTCGGCCTGGAAGAGATCCTGCACCGTGAGCCGGTGGGCGATGGCCGATTGCTCCGGCAAAAAGCTGCTGAGCATGCGGTAGGCAGTGTCGCCGAGGCGCAGGTCGAGGCTGGCCGGCTGGTATTGTCGCTCCTCGATCGGGGACTTGGCCGCGATTACGCCGTCGCGGACCAGTCGGCGGAGTTGCTGCGAAGCCAGCACGCCACGCAGGCGCGGACGGCGTTCCCGTCTGGGAGCCGAGGCGGACATGTGTTATCCCAGCATGGCGTCGGCCATTCCGCAGCCGGTGGAGGGCACCGCCACCATGGGCAGCTCGCGCCGTTTGCCGTTGCCGTCCGGCTGGGGCGGCTGCGGGTAGATGTAGGTTTTCCCCTCGTAGTTGGTGAGGGTGGCCTGCTCCGGCGTGAGGCTCACGAGGTAATCGGACGGCAGCAGAGGAATCTTTCCACCACCGCCCGGCGCGTCAATGACGAAGTGCGGCACGCCCATGCCGCTCGTGTGGCCCTGCAGCGCCTTGATGATCTCCAGGCCGGTCTCCACCGTGGTGCGCAGGTGGTTGGTCCCGCGGGTCAGGTCGGCTTGGTAGAGGTAGTAGGGCTTCACACGAGCCAGCAGCAGTTGGTGGACGAGGCGCATCATGACGGCGGGATCGTCGTTGACGCCCTTGAGCAGCACCGTCTGCGCGCCCAGCGGCACGCCCGCGTCCGCGAGCCGGCCGCAAGCCGCCTTGACTTCCGGCGTCAGCTCGTCCGGATGGTTGAAGTGGAGGTTCATGTAGAGCGGGTGATACTGCTTGATCATCGCGCAGAGCTCCGGCGTGATCCGCTCGGGCAGACTGCCCGGCACGCGCGAGCCGATCCGGATAATCTCGAGGTGCGGCACGGTCCGCAACGCCTTGAGGATGCGCTCCAGGAGATGGTCCGGCAGGAGCAGCGGATCGCCTCCTGAGAGGATGATGTCCCGCACTTCCGTGTGCGCCTGGAGGTATTCGATCACGCGCTCCAGCTCGCCCTGCTTGAGGAAGCCGGGCTTTCCCACCAGCCGCTTGCGCGTGCAGAACCGGCAGTAGATCGGGCACTGGTTGGTGACCATGAACAGGACGCGGTCGGGATAGCGGTGCACGAGGTGGGGCACAGGGCTGTCCAGTTCCTCGTGCAGCGGATCGTCCGCCGGACTGTCGTCGGTCAGCTCTTCCGGCTCGGGGACCACCTGGCGCCAGAACGCGTCGCCCCGTTCCTGGATGAGCTGCATCCACATAGGGGTGATGCGCATCGGGTACTCCGCCACCACGTCGGCGATGGCGTCCGGGGCCACATCCAGATGCTTGGCCAGCTCCTCGGGTTTGGTGATGCTCTTCGCCAAGGCCTGTCGCCAGGTTTCCATAAGGAGTCTACCTCTCAGGTTGTGGGTTCGGGAGGGGGCTCTTGGCGGGGCCCTCTCCCGCTATAATTTATGAACGCGCGGCCTGCCGCCCGTACGTGGTCTCCAAGTAGGACAGGATGTCGCACGTCTCGCTCAGCACCGTGTCGCCGTCCTTGAGCACCGGCACGTAGTACTGGCCCGACACTTCATAGACCTGCGTCCGGTGCGGGCGCAGGTCGGGCACAATGACGTTCTCGTACGGGACGCCCAGCTCCTCCAGCTTCATGCGGACGATCTGACATTCAGGGCACCAGGTCACGTGATAGTACGTCAGCGCCATCGGTCAGCCTTGCGTTGCAGGAGCGGCGAGGGCGCAGGGCGCCATGACTGCATCGGTCATGCCGTGGATCAGCTTCTTGTCCAAGGGACACACGGTTGCCAGGATGCCGGCCAGCTCCACATTGTCGCCGGCGATGAAGTAGTACGGCGAGAGACGGACACGCCCGGGCATGGACACGATCTCGTCCTTGACGGGGTCATGATAGCTCACGGCGACGCGCCGCCCTTTGCGGAATTCCTGGAGGATGCGCGGCACCTGATGGAAGGACGCCAGGGCCGCCTCCAACGCGGCGGCCCATTCGGTCTGCGGCAGGTCATGGCCCACGGACACGCCGCGCGAGCCCCATGCCAGTTCGGAGAAACCCGAGGGCTTGATGACGAAGCGGCGGCCTTTCTGCCCGAGACCGGCTAAAACCTTCCAGCCGGAGACGCTGTGCCCGTCCACCGTCAGGCCGGGAATGACGGCATGCGGCGGGACCGGCCGCGGGTCGAGGATCCAGGTTTTCGGCATCAAGCGGTGGAGTAGCTCGAACGTGTCCGTGCCGAGTTCGTGAGCCCAGAATGGCTCGAGCACGGGGTGGTGCAGCAAGGCGAAGGCCATCTTCTCTTCGAGCCATGGCTTCATGGGGGGCGTCAGCGCGACGCGGCCCTTCTTAACGGCGTACATGATCAACTCGCTCTTCGGAATATTTTTCAGATCGAAAAGCTCGAAGAACCGGTAGAGGGTGGTGAGGGGAGTCGATCCGGCCAGGAACAAACCCTCTTCGGTGAAGATCACATCGTCGGGCGACACGGTCTGGGCTGGCAGACCGGCTTCCCGCAGACGGGCCGCGAGCCAGAGCATCTCCGGACGGTAGTCCTTGGATTCTTCCGACACGACGATCGCTAGGTGAGGTGACTGAGTCTGCGGGGCCCCCTCCCAACTATGATGGAGGCTGCGGATCATTTGGGCGAAGCCCGCGACCATGCCATCACGGCCGCCGATGATCGGCCAGCCGAGGTCGGCGTAGGCCTGGCCCATGCACCCGGTGAGCCCGATGCCGCCAGGGACGGAGTCCAGCTCGCTGATCATGAACCCGTCTTCCGTGAGGATCAGATCCGGACGGATGATGCCCGGTAACGCGGAGCGGAACCGGTTCATGCGCGCGTAGGCGATCAGATCGGACGGCTTGCCCTGATCGAGATAGTCGACCACCCACGTGGGCTGCGCGCCACGGACGCTCTCGTAGTAGAGCCGGTTCAGCGCTTGCGTAAATCGCAGGAGGTGCTGTCCCAGCGACTGGATGGCGGACAGGTCGGCTGAAGTGAGGAGAAACGGCGTCGGGGAGATGCGCCATGTGGCGCCGTCGTGCAGGCCCGCCTCCATGAGACGAGTCCGGACGCGGCGACTGTGCTCGCGGAATGTTTCGGGGAGCAACTCGGTCGGCGGGGAATTAGGCAGTGAGGTTGCGCGCTCCATCACTCCCACGACGGGTGGTTAGAGAGCCACGACTCGTGTGATTTCAGGAACACTGGCTCTCAGCCGGCGCTCGATGCCCATGGTCACGGTCATGCTGGAGGCCGGGCATCCCGTGCACGCGCCCTTGAGAAGGACTTTGGCGGTGCCATCAGGTGAGACCTCGAGTAGTTCGCAGTCGCCGCCGTCCATCTGCAGTGCGGGGCGGATCCCGTTGAGGGCATCCTGGACCCGGCGTATCAGCGAGGCTCCGGGGTTCTGTGTCGCGTCCACTCCCACCTTCCTTGGATGAGGAACGTGTTCATCCTACCATGCCGGGGTATGGGGAACAAGGGGCGCAGGCTCTGCTGGTGGGGTCCGGCACCATGATGTACAATGATCCATCTATGGAGGTCTCGAAACCACTCGGGCGTCCCCGGACGCTGCCGATCGTCGTCGAGCAGATCGTGCCCAGCCGGGTCTGCTTCACCTGCGACGTCTGCTGCCGGTTTCCCGAGCGCGACAGTCCGCTGCGCCCCTACTTCACGCGGGAGGAAATTCAGGCGGCCATCGCGCGCGGGATCCCGTCTGCCTCCTTTCCCGATCACGCAGGCTCGAAGGTCGCCGTCGTGCCCCATGGCGAGGGATTCCAGTGCCCGGCCTTTCAGCCGGAGACCGGCCAGTGCGGCATCCACGAGGACCGTCCCCTGGATTGCCGGCTCTATCCAGTTGCGGTGATGTGGGCCCGCGACCATACCGAAGTGGTGATGGGCTGGGACAGCAAGTGCCCGTTCATCCGTGACAACCTGGAATCTGCCGAGTCGCGGGCCTACGTGGAACGGACCGCCGCCTTTCTTGAATCTCAACTAACAGTTAAAGTATTTATTTCAAACCAGCAGTTAATTGGCTCATTCCAGGATGACGTGATCGTGCTGAGACGGCTCAACCGGCTGACCCAAGGCCTGCGCGCAGCGTCCCAGCGAACCTCGCGGTAGCGCTTGTGCCGGAGCTGTCCCTCCGCCCGCTCGCCCTGGCAGATCGTCCTCGATTTGAAGCCGCTCTAGCCGCGCATGCCGTGCCCGGCGGTCCGCTGGCCGCCTACTCCTTTCCCTTTCATTTTATCTGGCAGGGTCTTCTTCGGTACGAGTGGACGGAACTGAAGGGACACTTGTGCCTGTTCGCCGGCAATCCAGAAGGTAGTTTCCTGGCGCTCCCGCCCATCGGGCCAGATCCCTGCGGACCGGCCATGGCCAAAGCGTTCGAGTTCTTGTCGAAG
>DASQRT010000152.1:0-2114 GCA_035642795.1 Nitrospirales bacterium | reverse complement strand
TCGGGGATGAGGTCCATGCCGCCGTTCGAGCGACCTGACGAAGCGGCGTCAATACCGGCTGTGAGCACCGGCTTGGCTTCCTCGTTCCTCCCCATGGCGGCTAAGGCACGGCCCAAGGCCAGGTGCGAGGCGACATGCAGGGGATCGAGTTGGACCGCGACACGAAGGTGCTCGACCGCTTCCTCAAGATTCCCACCTTCCTGCAGAAGCTTGTTCCCAAGGCCGTAGCGTCCCAGAAACCCCTTGGGGTTCTTGGCCACCATCTGCCGAAACGCATCGAGATCCATTACATCTGGTCGAATTTGAAGAACTGCGAGGGCGAGGACTTCACTTCGGCGTGCTTGGTCGGCTCGGTCCCTTTGAGGTAGACTTCGACGGTGCCCTGATCCGACCCCTCCGGCGCCAGCAGGCCGGTAGCCGGGTCGATCTTGACCTCCACGATCCCTTCCGGCATGGTGAACGGCACCACCGGTAAGGGCTCCAGCGCGGCTTTCATGTAATTCATCCAGATCGGGAGCGCCGCTCGGGCGCCCGATTCCCTGTCGCCCAGCGTCCTGATCTCGTCGAACCCCACCCAGATGCCCGCCACCAGATTCGGCGCGCCCCCCACGAACCAGGCGTCGGTGAAATCGTTCGTGGTGCCGGTCTTGCCGGCCAGGGGGCGTCCCATTCCCTTGGCTGCCTGCCCCGTTCCCCGCTGGATCACATCCTCCATCATGTTGGTGATCAGGTAGGCGGATTCCTTCGCCATCACGGCGCGCGGGTCCGGGACATGCATCTCCAACACCTGGCCGTTCGAGTCCAGCACGGATTCGATCGTATAGGGCTCCAGCCGGATGCCCTGGTTGAAGAACGTCCCGTACGCGGCCGTCAGCTCCTGGAGCGTCACCCCGGAAGATCCCAGCGCCAGCGTGAGGTCGTTGGAGAGCGGAGAGGTGATACCGAGGTTCTGGGTGAGGTCCAGCACCGGGGGGATGCCGATCTTCTCGAGCAGGCGCACGGTCGCGGCGTTGCGCGATTGCGCCAGCGACTGCCGCAAGGTGATCAACCCCTCGAACTTCTGGTCGTAGTTCTCCGGCCGCCAGACCAGATCGGGGTCGTTCTCGTTGTAGACGACCCCGGAATCCACGATCGAGGTCCCCGGGGAGAGCCCTTGGTTGATCGCCGCGGCGTAAATCATCGGCTTGAACGCAGAGCCGGGCTGCCGCCTAGCGGATGTCGCACGGTTGTATTCGCTCCGTTGGAAATCGTAGCCGCCAATCATCGCCCGGACGGCTCCCGTGCGGGGATCGAGCGACAGCAGAGCGCCCTCAACGAGGGGGGTTTGCTCCAGAGTCATCTGGGCGACGTCGCCCACCATCTTCTTGACGCTCACCTCGATCACGTCCCCGACCTTGAACAGTTCGCCCGGCGTCTTGGCGCCGGTGTCCTTCACATGCTTGATCGGATCGGGGCCCTTCAGTCTTCGGCGGGCCCACATGACATCGGCGGCGGCGATCCGTCCCGTCAGTCCCCGTGCCAGCACAGTGAGCTCGTCTTTCCCCACTTTCGCCACGACGGCCTCGATGATCTCGCCGGGTCGAAGCGGCGCGTCGGCCGAGGCCCCGCTGCTGACCCGTTTCGCGGAAAACTCGTCAGGCGAAACACCCCGGCGGAGCGGCCCGCGGTAGCCCTGCCGCTTGTCCAACTGGTGGAGGCCCTCATGAAGGACGGCCGTCGCCACCTGCTGTTCCGGCAAGGACAGCGTCGTGTACACCTGGAGCCCGCCCTTGTACACCATGGCTTCGCCGTAGGTGGCCATCAACCGCTGACGGACATGCTCGACGAAGTAAGGCGCCGGTTCAGGGTCGTCCCGTGTCAGACGCCTGAACGGAACGTCCTCAGCCATGGCCCCTTCCGCTTCCGCCGTGGGGATGAACCGCTCTTCCACCATCCGTTTCAGCACCGTGGCCTGACGCTTCCTGGAGGCTTCGGGATGGTAGTACGGGGAGTAGTCCGACGGCCCCTTGGGCAGGCCCGCCAAGTACGCCGCCTCCGCCAGGGTGATCTGCCCCACGTCCTTGCCGAAGTAGGTGTGGGCGGCGGACTGCACGCCGTACGCTCCGTGCCCGAAG
>DASQRT010000151.1:0-9830 GCA_035642795.1 Nitrospirales bacterium | reverse complement strand
GATCCTCGGATCGAGGTGGCGCTGGAGATCGACCCGGATCTGTGGACCGTGCAGTCCCACCCCGGTCAAATCAGCACGATCATACTGAATCTCTGCACCAACGCGCGCGATGCGATGCCGCAAGGAGGCCGTCTGACAATCGAGCTGAGGAACGTGAAGAAAGAGGGCGTCGGCGAGTGCGTTCGCCTGGCCGTGAGTGATACCGGGGTAGGCATGGATGCCGAGCTCTCCCGGCGCATCTTCGAGCCGTTCTTCACGACCAAGGAGGAAGGACGAGGAGTCGGCCTGGGCCTAACGGTGGTCCAGGCGCTCGCGAATCGTTTGGCGGGCGCCATCACCGTCGAGAGCAAGCCCGGACGGGGTTCCCGGTTTATCATTGACATACCGCGCATGGGCGCGCAGAGCGTGACGGTGGAGCCGTCGCCTGCCGAGCCGCCCGCGCGCGCGGTGCCGTCCGGTGAGGGCGAGGCCATTCTCGTGGTGGACGATGAAGAGATCCTCCGGGTGGTCGCGCGCGCGGCTTTGGAGCAGGCCGGCTACGTGGTCCTGGAGGCCGAGGAGGGCGCCAGCGCTCTTGAGATCTTCCGGCAAGAGCACGCGCGCATCGCGGCCGTCCTACTGGATATAAAGATGCCAGGCCGAGAGGGGACGGAGGTCTTCGAGGACCTGCGCGGGTTCGATCCGAACGTGCCGGTGATCTTTTGCAGCGGTTCGATCTCGGAAAAGAAAGGAACAGCACTGACTCGTGGTGGCGCGAAGGCCTTTCTTCACAAGCCCTATTCCGCGAGCGAGCTCACTGACATCGTTCGACGGGTCCTCCAGCCGCAACCCAAGTGATGAGCCTCAACAGCTCGCTCCATTCATCGTCCTTTCGTACTCACTCCGAGGCTTCCTGGCGAATGGCGGCCTGCTCCTTTTCCAATTGGCGATAATAGCGCCACAGGTAATTGTGATAGTCGTCGAGGGTGGCGAGCAGATAGTGCAACTCGACGGCGTCATTGCCCTCGATCGCCTTGATCATGCGGGTCCGGAGAAATGCGGCGATCTGCGTGGTCTTTTCGATCGCGATGAACTGCTTGAGTGGTCCGCCGAGCTTGTAGTCAGACATCGTGGGTACTCCTCCTACAGCTTGTAGAGCTCGCCATATTTGTGTTCCAGATAGGTCAGGAAGTGATCGGGGGTCAGCGACTCCCCGGTGACGCGACGCAGGAGCTCGTCGGCTGTGTAGAGGCGCCCCCACCGGTGGATGCGCTCGTTGAGCCAGGTCTTCAGCGACAGCAGGTCGCCCTGGGCGATCCGGTCGGACAAATCGTGGATGTCCCGCCTGGCCTGGTTGAAGAACTGCACCGAGTACAGGTTTCCGAGCGTATACGTGGGGAAGTAGCCGATGGCGCCGAGCGACCAGTGGACATCCTGCAGGACCCCCTCGCGGTCCGTCGGCGGGACGATCCCCAGGTAGCTCTTCATCTTGTCGCGCCACAGTTGGGGCAGCTCCTCGACCAGGACCCGGTCCTCCAGGAGGTCCCGCTCGATCTCGAAACGGAGCATGATGTGGAGATTGTAAGTCAGTTCGTCGGCGTCCACCCGGATGAACGAGGGTTTCACGATGTTCAGGGCCGCATAGAAATCGTCGAAGGCGGCCGCCCGCAACTGGTCGGGGAAGGTGTGCTGCAGGAGCGGGTAAAAGTGCTGCCAGAAGGGGCGCGAGAGCCCGACGCAGTTTTCCCACAAGCGGGACTGGCTCTCATGAAGGCCCAACGACACCGCCTCGCCCAACGGAACGCCGTAGTGAGTGGCGGGCAGCCCCTGGTCGTACAGGCCGTGGCCCCCTTCATGGATGCAGCTGAAAAGCGAGCCCGTGAAGTCCTGTTCGGACACCCGGGTGGTGACCCGGACGTCGGAGGGATGGAACGACGTGGTGAAGGGATGAGCTGAGATATCCAGGCGTCCCCGTTCGAAGTCGTACCCCATCGCCTCCAGCACCATCCTTCCAAAAGCGAGCTGCCGGTCCCGATCGTACCCGCGCGTCAGGATGTCCTCCCGCGGCTTCACGGGCGAATGGACGATGCGATCGAGCAGGGGGACCAGCCGGCTCTTCAGCGCCGCGAACAGCGGCAGGAGCTGCGCCGTCGTGGCGCCGGGCTCGTAAGTGTCCAGCAGGGCGTCGTAGGGTGTCGGGACCGGACCGCGATAGCCGACTTCTTCCTTCTTGAGGGCCACGATGGCCGCGAGGTGCGGCAGGAACGACGCGAAGTCGTTCTGCTTTTTGGCTTCGGCCCACGCCTGTTGGGCGAGGGAGCAGGTCTTGCCCAGCCGCCGGACGAAGTCGTTCGGTACCTGCTTCGCCTTGGTGTAGTCGCGCCAGGTCTCGCGCAGCAAGGCGCGCGCAGTCTGGTCCCAGCCGTCCGTCACACCGCTGAGCGGTTCCCCGGTCTTCAGGTCCAGCCAGCGGCCCAGCAAGTCTTCGGTCGCGGGAGACGTCAGCCGTTCGTGCGCCAGTCCCTGCAAGGTAGCGAGTTGTTCCGCCCGCGCCTCGCCACCTCCGGACGGCATGTAGGTTTCCTGGTCCCAGGAGAGCACCGACGCGGCGCTGTTCAGGTGCGCGATCGGCAGCAGGTGGCACCGCAACGGCTCGAGCGTCTCGAGCGTGCCCATCACACGACCTTCTGCGGTCGCTGGAGGAACAGGATGAAGACCAGGAGCGTGGGGAGGGGAGCAAAGAGGAACAGGGGGAGCCACGGCCACACGTTCGCGCCGCGGATGCGGGCCTGATCGAACATCCAGATGAACACCCAGATGGCCAGCAGGCTGTAATTCACAAAGATATATTGGATCATGTGCGGGTGGATGGCACTGGGGCCTCCGCCGATCGTGTGCGGGATCAGATACGCCTCAGCCGCGACGAACAGAATCAGCGCCGCGATGGCAAACCGTTTGCTCCAGACGAACATAAGGTGTCCTCCATATCTCCGGCATATTCCGGATCAACGCCTATGGTAGAATACCACCGCTCTTTCGTAAAGGCGATAAGCGAGGAAGATCTTCATGCGGCGGCGGGCGAGCCTCAGGGTCGGGGCGGTTCTCGTGGGAGCGCTGTGGACGCTGGTAGGGATCGAGTCCGAGTCCTTCGCCGTTCAGGTCTCAGAACCCAAGAAAGGGGCGGTGGTCAAGCCCGGCGAGGCGATGAAGGTCAAGGTCAGGTTCCAGCCGGGGCTGCCGGTGGTGAAGGTTACGTACACGCTCTTTGAAGAGGACCGGGCGTTAGACGACATCAAGGTTGAAGCTCCGCCGATGGTCGAAGCGACGGCTGCTCCGTTTGACGCCGCGATATCCGTCCCTGTCGAAGCGGTGGGCGCCATGCGCCTGCTGGCTGTGGCCCAGGTCGCGGAGCGGCGCGGGCAATACGTGCTGTTCGACGAAGTCTCGTTCCGCGCGGAGCCCGCGGCTGAGCTCAAAGGCCTGGAAGCGGAGATCCCGGTCCGGTTTACCAAGACCATTGGCGAGGTCCGTCTGCTGAGCGTCCGCGGGAGGTACGCCGACCGGGTGGCGCGGGACCTGACCCACAGTCGCACGGGCACCACCTACCGGTCGAGCGATGAGAAAATCGTGCGGGTCAACCATGACGGACTCGCGCAGGCGATGGGCCCGGGAACGGCCGAGATCATGGCCAAAAACGGCAAGCAGGAGGTCAAGATTCCCGTAGTGGTGGAGGTTGAGAACCCCGAGAACCGACCGCCGGTGGCCCATGCCGGAACCGACCAGACAGTCAAGCAAGGTGCGAGGGTTCGGCTCGATGCGCTTCTCAGCGGGGATCCGGAAGGGAAAAATCCCCTGTACTACTGGTCGCAGGTCCAGGGGATGCCGATCAATCTTGTGGAGCCGCTCAGTCCACGGCCGTACTTCTTCGCGCCTGTGGTGGACGAGCCGCGCGTCTTACGCTTCCGTTTGATCGTGCGGGACGAGGAGGGGGCCGAGAGCTTCCCGGCTTACGTTAATGTTACCGTGGCGCCTTAATTGATCACGCGGTGCCCACGGCCTTCGAGGCACTTGATATAGCTGCGTTTGTACTGATGCTCGGCTGCCACACCTTCATGCACGCCACCGCCGGTCCCGCCGATTGCTCCCCCCAACGCCGCTCCGCTGCCGGCATGGCCAGTGACCGCGCCGATCACCGCCCCGGCAGCCGCTCCGATCACGGCGCCGGCGCCGGTGCCCTTGGCGGCTTCGGTCGCCGTGCCGCCTGAGGCCTTGCTCGCCAGGTCCTTGCATTCGCCGAGGTCCCTTTGCAGAGTCTCTGGGCTGGCATCTGCACGGGGATCCACGGTAGGTTCCCACCCGCCATACGAGGCGCACCCGCTGATCCACAAGGCGACCATGCCCACGGCCATCAGTCTGGTCATAACCCGCCTCCTTCTGCTTGAGTATAGCAGAATCAGGGGAGAGGGCTGATGAACGGTTCTATTCGCAGGGTCCCGGTGCGACGTAGAGGAGATAGTTCCCCATGCCGTGGAGGTCCAGGGTCTCCTGGCGATTGAGATGGTAGACCATCGTCATCTCATACTCGTCCTTCGTGGTCACCGGGAAGCCCTTTGTGCTGCTGTAGACTTGCTGAGGGAGAAAGCCGCGCAGGTTGCCGTCGCGCTCGACGTCAGGCACGCTCCGCAGCAACGTCTGGTTCGTGGTCTTGTCGTCGAGCGCGATCATGAGCAGCCCGTCGTGGCCGTGGGGATAGGCATACTTGACGCATCCGTCCACCGTGAATTTCAGAGGCTTGGAGTCCACTTGGACGGTCCCCACCTTCAACTCCCGCCCTTCATCCGATTCGTTGGGAGGCCGCTTGCTGAACTGGCTGTAACAGACCACGTTGACGCCGACGGTATAGGCCTTGATCGGCTTCAGGACGGCACCGTCGGGCGCCAAGTCCATGGTGAAGGTCGCCGTGACATCCTTGGTCGGAGGGACCTTGTGATAGAAGGCCACGATCGCGACGAGCGGGCTGTCTTTTTTGATCGGCACGCCGTAGCCGGGCGGGAACTTGGCATCCGTGATCTCGATGCCGGCCCCGGCGAAATAGGAGGGCTCTCCCGGGCAGGAGAGGCTTTTTTCATCCAGATTCTGGAGCAGGATGTGGTGGAGATACTGGCCGGGCAGTTCCTTGCCGTCTTTGGTGAAGATGCGCGACTTGAAGCCGGTGACGATCATGTCCTTGGGCGCCTTGAAGGAATGAATCGGCAGGCTGGAGGCCAGGTCACCGCTGTGTCCGGCCGGCAGGTCTATCGGCCCGAAGGTGAGGACCAGGGCATCGCCCTGCAGGGTCACCGTCGTGATGGCTTTGGGCTGGAACGCCGCCGGAGCATGGCCATGCGAATTGACCTCAGCGAGGACCGGTGAGGCAACGAAGAGCAGCAGAACGGAGAGGATGAGCACAAGTCGAACCATAGAGCCCTCCCGTTGAGTTGTGATTCGGTGCTGGTTTACTATAGCAGACCGGACCGGAAGTCCCTAAAGCTTTTATTAAGAATGAATAATTATGGTAGACCTTAGTAGTATTGGTATTAGCAGTCGGCAGAATTGTTTGCTCATGGCTGCTCTTGACCACAACAGGCGGAAAATGTGTCATATTGTCAGGGAGAAGATCTGATCAAGGAGAAGGGCTGATATGGTGGGGCGCTCTCTCGCACTGGGAACCGGGTTGCTCGTCCTCCAGCCAATCATCACGTGCGCGGCCGCGGAGCCATTTGCCTTCGAAGTTCCGCTGGACCAGGACGGAATCCAACGGGCCGTGGTCGAAGCCGACAGCTATAGCTTCACCCCCAGCCACCTCGTCGTGAAGGCGGGGAAGCCGGTCGAATTGACCTTCAAGAGCGTGACCTTGATCGTGCCGCACAACATCGTCATTGATGATCCTCGTTCAGGCCTGGCGATTCGCGAGGGGATTCCGGCGGGGGAGAACGTGACGGTCAAGTTCACGCCTGCGGTCCAGGGCTCCTTCGCGATCTACTGCGACAAGAAACTGCTTTTCTTCAAAAGCCACCGCGAGAAGGGCATGGAAGGGGTGCTCGAGGTGCGGTGAGGGGGCCGGCCTAGGCACTTCTCTGAATGAAGGTCTTGATCCAAGCCACAAGCTTCTGAAACACGCCCTGTTCCTTTGACACCGCGGGAGCGCCCGCGGGCTTCACGATCGGGCGGGCCTGGAGCACAAAGAGCCGTCCACCGGCGAAGGCCCATTCCATATCAATAGAACGGCCGTAGTGGCGCTCGATGGCGATCACCGCTTCGGTTAAGGCCTGGAGCTGGCCGTCCTGCAGCGACAGTTGCTCGTGCCGGGGATCCTCGCGTTCGTGCGTCCCGCCGCCGGTCAGGAGAACGACAGCCCGTTCTTTCTTGCCAAGCTGGCGCTCCATGATCTTCCGTGTCGGCTTGTGCACGACGAACCGGTCGGGGGACACCCGGCCGGCCACAACGGTCTCTCCAAGCCCCCAGTTGGATTCGAACACAGCCTGGTCCGGATCGCCGGTGACCGGATGGACCGAAAAGCCGACGCCGGCCGCCTCGCTGAGGATCTGCTCCTGCACTACGACCGCGATGCGGGGCTCCGCCGCTGCGAGGCCGCGTTCGCGTTTGTATGTGACGAGGCGGATATCGAGGCAGGAGGCGAACGCGGCGTGGAGCGCCGGTTCCAGCCGATCCGCTGTGACGCCTAGGATCGTCTCGTAGCCGCCGGCGAAGGACGCGTTCCCCAAATCCTCCTCCGGTGAGGAGGAACGCACGGCAAAAAGGGTCTTCTCGTCGAAGGTGATCAGCGCCTCGCGAAGGCGTTTCTTCTGCTCCGTGTTCAGTTCGTAACCAGCGCTGATGGCCTTGAGTCGCTGGCAGACATCCCGCAGAGCGGCCTGCTCAGCGGCGAGGAACTGCTTCCATGCCGGGGTCGCCTTCAGCAGGACGATCCAGGGCTCGAAGAACGCCGTCGTCAGGACGAAGCCGGATGGGACGGGAAACCCCGCCTGGAACAGCCGCATGAGGGAGAGCCCCTTGCCCCCCACCTCGTCGAGGGGGGGCAGGGGGCTGTCGCCGAACCGATTGAATAGTTTCAAGTCCTCGTTATGCCATCCGCTTCAAGGCTGCGATGCGCTCTTCAATGGGCGGGTGTGTGGCGAACAGGCTCAAAAGGCCGCCCGTGTTGCCGGATATTTTCATCGTGGCGAGGGCGTCATGGGTGGCGTATTCCACCTGCGCCGCTTCAACGTAGCGCTGAATGCTCTGGAGGGCCGAGATCATCGGGGCCGGCCCGTAGGCCTTGCCCGAGAAGCGATCGGCCTCGAACTCCCGCCGCCGCGAGTGCCAAGTGATCACGATCATGGCCAGGATGCCCAGTACGATTTGCAAGACGTAGTAGGCGACGATGCCTAGAAGCGCCTGGTCGCGCTCCCTAAAGAACCGCTCCACCCACATGGAGATGAAGTACACGAAGGTGTTCATCAAGCCGGCCAGGACGGTCGTGGTGAACATGTCGCCATTCCAGACGTGACCCATTTCGTGCGCCAGGACAGATCGGACTTCCTCCTCTTTCAGGTTCTGCAGGAGGCCGGTCGACACGGCGACCATCGCGTTGTTCTTGGTTGGCCCGGTGGCGAAGGCGTTCGGATCGGGCGAGTCGTAGACCCAGACCTCCGGCATCTGGACGTGGAGCCGCTGGGCCAGCTCGCGCACGGTCTGGAACACGACTTCTTCGGCGCGGGTGCTGGGCTCGGTGATCTGGTAGCAATCCAGCATGGCCCGCGCGAACTGCTTAGAGAAGGCTAAGGAGATGAAAGCCCCTCCGAAGCCGAGGATTCCCGCGTAGAGCAAGATAGTTCCATCCACCGACCCGCGGATGTCGATGCCGAAGGCCGGTAGCA
Source organism: Nitrospirales bacterium (assembly GCA_035642795.1). Taxonomy (GTDB): domain Bacteria; phylum Nitrospirota; class Nitrospiria; order Nitrospirales; family NS-4; genus NS-12. The sequence goes on along the minus strand of DASQRT010000151.1, from coordinate 1,932 downwards.
CAAAGTTCGCCAGGACCACGTACACGACACTCAGCGTGATCATGATCAGGAAATTGGTGATCAGCAGTAACCCGATCCCCTTCAGCTTTTTTAACATTTGAGTTTCTTCCTCCTTCAGGATGCGGGTTCCGGGGGCTGCTTCGACACTCCCGTGCCGCAAGATGATGTGTTTTCTGATATTACCATTGCAAGGGGCGGTGTCAAGGCCCCTTTCTGCTTCGTCTTGACCCCTGGGGTCAGAACGTGTACTAGTCTTTCAAATGGTTACGAGGGCCTCTCCCGACACCCTCCTGCGCACGGTCCTCCGTTCGGTTGCCCGCTCCTTCTATCTCACCTTGGCCGTGGTTCCCAGCGACGTCCGGGCCCAGGTCGGGGTAGCCTACCTGCTGGCCCGCGCCGCCGATACCATCGCGGACACGGACCTCATCGAGCGTCCACTACGGCTCCAGTATCTTACCCGATTTCGGGAATGGGTGATGGACTCGACCCGGCGGGAGGACATGCTCAGGGAGGTGCAGACGGCCCTGCTTGTCCATCTGGACGATCCGCGGAGCAGCTCACAGACGCGACCGGGAGAGCGGACCCTGCTGACCCACCTGATGGAGTGTGGGCACCTCCTACACGGCTTCGCGCCGGCCGACCAGGCGCTGATCAGTCAGGTTGTCGGGATCTTGGCCCATGGCATGCAGAAGGACCTGACGCGCTTTCCAGGCCACTTGACCACGCTCGCAGATCTCGACCAGTACACCTACGACGCGGCCGGCTGCGTCGGCGATTTCTGGACCAGGCTGATGTGCGCCCATCGCGCGGCCCTGCGGCGGTGGGACGTGGAAGCGATGGCGACCATCGGCGTCCGCTTCGGCAAGGGACTTCAACTGACGAACGTCCTGCGGGACCTTGCCTCGGACCTTCGGCGCGGCCGCTGCTACATTCCGACAGCCTTGCTGGAGCCGGCGGGTTTGAGACCGGCCGATCTGCTGGACCCGGCCACGTTGCCGAAATTCCGGCCCGTGCTCACGAGGCTCCTTCGCATAGCCCTGGAGCACCTCGATCAGGGCTGGCTCTATACAATGGCCATTCCGCGCCGGGAAGTGCGTCTCCGGCTGGCCTGCGCCTGGCCAATCCTGTTCGCCGTGAAGACCCTGCAGCGCGTGAGCGTTTCGCCGTCGCTGCTCGATCCGGGGGTCACGCTCAAGATGACTCGAGGGGAAGTCTATCGGGTCGTGGCGCTGACAACGGGCATGTTGGGCTGCGAGCGGCTTCTCACCGGCTACTACGGCCACCTCCGCAAACGCGTCGCCTGCTGAGAGCGGACGGGCGCACGGCTGTGCGCCCCTACAGGGGAACGGCATCCGTTTCCGATGTAGGGGCGTACAGATGTACGCCCTCTGATGGCTGTGCCTCTATTTCGGTTGTGACATTTCCCTGCATAGCCGTGTCGAATGGATAATGCTCCATGACCCAGACAAGTATGCGCGCCACTCCATCCGTCTGCGCAGCTACAATTACGCGCAACCAGGAGCATATTTCGTCACGATCTGCACCTATCAACGGGAATGCCTGTTGGGGGACGTTCGCGCAAGCGGGCATGCGCGTGTGCGATTGTCCGAATATGGGCGCATCGTTCGCGACGCCTGGTTCTGTTCGACGGACATTCGGCCTGGAATCGCATTGGATGCCTTTGTCATCATGCCGAATCATGTTCACGGCGTCGTCATTTTCCACGTCGATGTAGAGGCGCACAGCCGTGCGCCCTCTGACGGCCGTTATCGAACGCCACGTTCGTTAGGCGCCTTCATCGCGGGCTTCAAATCGACGACCACCGTACGCATCAACGAGCGACGTGGTACGCCAGGATTGCCTGTCTGGCAACGGAATTATTACGAGCACGTCCTTCGTGGCGAAGAAGCCTTGACGAGAGCGCGCGAGTAT
>DASQRT010000150.1:0-8240 GCA_035642795.1 Nitrospirales bacterium | reverse complement strand
GCCCGGCCTACTCGTGTCATACCCACAGTTCACGCACACTTTCCCGGGTGTCATATCGAGCCCGCAGAGTGGACACGTCATCGTCGGCCTCCTTTCTTCACCTGACGCGTTGCGAGTCCGGAAGGGGGCGGACGCCGGGATGGTCCGCCAGGATGTATTGGTCCAGGAAGACGAGGGTCCTGGCCCAGGCTTCCGCCGCCGCCTCTTCCTTGTAGACGTCCGGTCTCGTGTCGTTGAAGAAGGAGTGGGCGGTGCCCGGGTACTTGTGGACCTCGCACATCACCTTGTTGGCGGTGAGCGCGCTGACCAGGTGGTCCACTTCCTGCTGCGTGACTGATTCGTCTTTCTCCGCCTGGTGATAGAGCACGGGGCAGCGCAGGGTCGAAAGCTTCTCGGTCGGCACGTTGCCATAGAAGATGACGGCGGCCCGGAGCTGGCGGCGTGCGCAGGCGAAGCTGAGGCCGTGGGAGCCTCCCATGGAGAAGCCCAGTACCGCGATCCGGTTCTTCTTCACATAGTCCTGGAAGTTCAGATATTCGGCGGCGTCGTTCAAATCCTGCATCAGGTCGGCGGTCTTGACCTTGCCCCTGAGCTGCGCGGCGAGCTCGGGATCGCCGGTCACCGACCCTCCGATCCGGCTGTACTGATCCACGGCGAGCGCCACGTAGCCGTGCTGGGCCACCCGATAGGTGAGGTTCTGGAAGTGGGAGTTGAGCCCCCACCACTCGTGGAGGATGATCACGGCAGGGAACGAGCTTTCCTTTTGTGGCCAGGCCTGGAAGCCCTTGATGAACACGTTCTTGGCGACCTTGGTGGGCGCGTACGGATCAATGGCGACGTCCAAGGGGTCGGGCATGCCGGTGCCGCTGGGGATGCGAACCGTGGCCGAGCCGATGTCTTTCCGGTCATACTTGGGTGCGGGAGCGTTCATGTGAGGTACGACTATTTTCTGGTGCTTCCGGCGTCAATATTAATGAAAGGCAGGGCACCGCTTCCACCTATCACTTGCGGGAACTTCCCGTCCCACTTCTCGATGGCCCTGAGCTGCAAAATGATTGGGCTGATCGTTTCTTTCTGGATACGCTGGGATTCGGCTTCCGCCTTGGCCTGCACGATTTTCTGCTGGCCCTCGATCTTGACCCGCTCCAGGTCCCGTTGGGCCTTCAACGCCAATTGCTCGGCTGTCTGTTTGGACTCGATCGCCTCGTTGAATCCTTTCGAGAACTGGAAGTCGGTGATGTTCAGCTCGTCCAATGAAATATTGGAGGTCATCAGGCGCTCATGAAGAGCTGTTTTAATCTCGTCCTTGACGAACTGCCGCTTCGTGATCAACTCTTCTGCCGTGAACTTGGCGGTGACGGCCTTGACGATCTCCTGCACGGCCGGATCGATGATCCGCTTTTGGTACTCCAAGCCGATCGTCTGGTACACCTTGTTCACGCGGTCCGGGAACAGATGGTAGTTGAGCACGATCTCGGTTGCCACCGTTTGGAGGTCCTTGGAGGCGCCGGTGGACCGGGTGTCCGATTTGAGGATCCGGACGTCCATTTTGATGACCCGCTCGACGAAGGGAATGATGAAGGAGAAGCCCTCCTGCAGGATCTTGTCCTCGACGCCATGGAGCTGGTTGAACACCACACCCCGCTCGCCGGCGCCGACGATCACGAAGGGGGAGAACACCCAGATCAGGACTAGGGCCACGGCGAGGATGACGAAAGGGCTCATCTTCTTCAGCCCGGGCACCTCGCTCAACGGGTCAAATTCTTTGTTCAGAGCCATAGCATCCCCCCAGCCGTCACCGGCTTATTCGCTGCTGCCCAGCATGTCGTCGATCAAGGGCCTGTTCCTGTCGTAGCAATTGGGACAGATGTGGTCGAAGAGGGCCTCGTGGTTGGCGGCGAAGTTGCGGGCGTCCACGAGTTTCTCCGAGACGACGGTTTCGTAACACGGGTCACAGAGCTGGAACGGCCCGCGCATCAGGCTGATCGTGTGCATCGTACCAGCGCGTTGCTCCTTGCAAATCAGGTTTCTGCGACGATGTGTGTGTCGGTTTCCTCGACGCCGTCGATGGTGTGGATCTTGGAGATGACGACGTCGGACAAGGCTTTCTCGTCATGCACTTCGATGAAGCTGAAGATGTCGGGCTGACCGAAGCAGGGATGCACCTGGTGAACCCCCCCAATCGTCTTCAGGGCCTTGACGACGTCCTTGGTCTTTCCCGCTTTGACTTTGATCAAGATGTAGGCTTTGGTTGCCATGGCTGCCTCCTGGGCCTTGTGTGGGGGCGATCTTAACAGATCGCCGAGGAATAAGGAAATAGAGGTTCGCGGGATCACCGGAACGGCATGGTGCGCCGTTGGGCTTCATAGATGCGGTGGATGTTTCGCCCTGTGGAACGGAAACGGTCGCGCGCCTGACGGTAGACCCTCGCCATGAGATCGAGATCGGCCGGGCTGACGTTGAATTCCTGAAACCCGGCCATCACGTCGGGGCGCGCAGTCGGAGGGTGCGTCTCGGCGTAGGTGACGATCGCCTCCAGCGCGCGGGACGTGAGTCCCTCCCGAGGATCGGGCTCGGCGCCGGGTGCCTCGCTCCGTCGCAGGGCTTCGGCGAACCATCCCCGGGTAGCCGGGTTGGTGCTTTTGGTCAGGGCCGCCTGGGTTTGAATCAAAGCATGGATCAGCTCGTTCGCCTCGGGCGAGGTCTCAGGCGGCAGCACGTCGGCCTCTTCGAACACCGCGAGCAGGGCCATGATGTGCCCGACGAGCGGGCGGCTGGGCTCCCCGGCGGCGGAAGAGACCCAGAGGGCGCACGCGAGAACGAGTGACACCAGCCGGAGCATGCTCCCCATTGTACCTTTTCCCCGTTCGGACTGTCTCATCCGCCGAGGGGGGCATGCTGGCGAAAGTCTACAGCGTGGCGATGAGGGGACTGGACGCCTACTCCGTCGAGGTGGAAGTGGACCTCGCGGCCGGGCTGCCCATGTTCACGGTGGTCGGGCTTCCGGACCTGACGGTGCGGGAAAGTCGCGAGCGGGTCCGTTCGGCGCTGCGCAACAGCGGCTTCAGCTTTCCCCAGCGCAAGATCACCGTCAACTTGGCCCCGGCCGACCTGCGCAAGGAGGGCGCGGCCTTTGATCCGCCCATCGCCGTGGGCATCCTGGCGGCAGAGGGACTCATCCCAGCGGCGGTCTTGCGGGAGGTCGTGATGGTGGGCGAGGTCTCCCTGGAGGGCGGTATCAAGCCCGTCCACGGCGTACTCTCCATGGCGCTGGCCTGCCGCGATCGAGGGACCAAGGGGCTGCTCGTGCCAGTCGAGAATGCCAGCGAAGCGGCCGTCGTGGAAGACCTGCCCGTGTATCCGGTCGCGACCGTCCCACAGGTCATCGAGCACCTCACGGGCGCCCAGGTGCTGGCGCCGTTCGGCCACAGCTCGGTGGCGTCCAGTGAGGCCCTTGCCAGCGTGGCGGATTTTGCGGAGGTGCGCGGTCAGCACCATGCGAAACGGGCGTTGGAGGTGGCAGCGGCCGGCGGGCACAACGTGCTGCTGGTCGGTCCCCCTGGGTCCGGGAAGACGATGCTCGCTCAGCGGCTTCCCGGAATTCTCCCGCCGATGACGCTGGATGAGGCGATTGAGAGCACAAGGATCCATAGTGTTGCGGGCCTGCTCCGGCCCGGTCAGGCGCTGTTGCCGGTTCGCCCGTTCCGAGCCCCCCATCATTCGATCTCGGACGCCGGGTTGATCGGCGGGGGTACGGTGCCGAGACCGGGCGAGGTCTCGCTCGCGCATAACGGGGTCCTGTTTCTTGACGAACTGCCAGAATACCGCCGCAATGTCCTGGAGAGCCTGCGTCAGCCGTTGGAGGAGGGCACTATTTCCATCACCCGGGTGGTGGCGGCGTTGACCTATCCGGCTCGCGTCATGCTGGTCGCCGCCATGAATCCCTGCCCCTGCGGGTATCTCGGTGATCGGATCCGACCTTGTGCCTGCAGCCCTGTGCAGATTCAGCGCTACCGCGCGCGGGTGTCCGGTCCGTTACTGGATCGGATCGATCTGCATGTCGAGGTGCCGGCAGTGCCGTTTCGAGACTTGGCTGCGGACGAGCGGGGCGAGGAGTCCGTGTCGGTCCGCGAGCGCGTCATCGCGGCCCGCGCGCGGCAGGTCGAGCGCTACCACGGGTCGCGGGCGCACAACAACGCCCAGCTGCGACCGGGCCAGATCAGGAAGTACTGCCGGATCGACGTGCCAGGGCGGACGCTGATCGAGCAGGCGGTGGCGCGTCTCGGGCTCTCGGCGCGAGCCTACATGCGGATTCTCAAGGTCGCGCGCACGATCGCGGACCTGGAGCAACGGGACTCGATCGCGGCCGAACACGTGGCGGAAGCCATTCAGTACCGGAGTCTTGATCGGCAGGTGCTCTGACGGGGAGGGGTAAAAGTGCAGGCCGGCGCTGAATGAACAACCAGGCACCGGCCTGCTCGGTGGTTACTTCTTGTCTTTATTTTCTTTCTTCTCGTCTTTCTTCGCCTTCTTGGCTTTCTTCTCTTTCTTCATCTCTTTCTTCTCGCCCTTCTTGCCCTCTTCCTTCTTCATCTCACCACCGGCCGGAGCTGCCGGAGTCGCCGGCGTGGCTTGGGCGAAGGTCGTGGTGCTGAAGGCTAGACCGATCAGCACTGCGAAGATCGCTGCTAGGATCGTTTTCATCAGGACTCACCTCCTCCCTATTAAAACTTGGTCCTGCTGGAGAGTACAGCACAGGCCGTGCCAGCACGACATTTACTTAATTATCAATGCCATACAAAATTGCGGTGCTATCGAGGCGGGACAGCACGAGTAGGGGATGCCGGGATTGGGGCAGGCGATACCTCTAATGGGCTGATCGCCCATCCGTCATGGTTTAGCGCGGCGAAGCACCGGACTGCATCAGAGGCAAGCGGATGTTGATCGTCGTCCCCTTGCCCTCCTCGGTGGCCAGAGAAATTTGCCCGTTGTGCGCGTCCACCACGTCCTTCACGATCTTAGTGCCCAGCCCGGTGCCGCCTGCCTTACGGCTGATGGCGCGGCCGGTGAAGAGGCTGTCGCGGATCTCGGGCGACATGCCGCGCCCGGTGTCGATGACGGACAGGTGAACGGCCTCATCGGCCAGATCGATGTGCCCTCGAACGGTAATGGAGCCGCCGCCCGGTATTGCCGCGATGGCGTTATGGATCAGATTGTAGAACGCGTTGAAGAGCCGGCGTTCGTCGGCCGAGATCAGCGGAATCGCATCGAGACCTTCGGCGCGGAGGGAGACTCTCTTCTCGTCGGCGAGCATGTGCAGGGTCTTCATCACGTCGTCGACCACGGTGGCGATGCGGCACGGAGCGAATTGGGGCGGGGTGCTGAGGCCTTTGATGCAGTCCCCGATCTCGCGCACGCGGTCCTGGATGCGCCGGGCGGCGTCCTGGAGCAAACCGATCACCCGGTTGCAGAGCATCTGGCTGGTCTGCGTGCCGCTGATCCCCATGGCGGTCAAGCTACCGAAGAGCTTGTTCAGTTCGGTTTGCAGGAATTCCGCGCCGGTGATGACCGGGGTGAGCAGGTTTTTGATGTCATGCCCGATGTCGCCGAGGAGGCGCGCCACTTCGGCCAGCTTGGCCGCTTCGAACAAGCGCGCCTGTTCAATGGCCTGCGCGGCTAAGGCAGATACGATAGTGAGGATGTCGATGTCGTCCTTGTTGAGCTGCCCGTTTCGCTTGTTGAGGACTTCGAGCACGCCGATGGGAAGGCCTTCCCAGCGCTTCAACGGGATCGCGATCATATCTACGGTCTTGTAGCCGGTGGTGTCGTCGATACCGGAGAAATGGCGGGTATCCCGCGCGACGTTGCCGATGATGGCTGGCTCTCCGGATTTGAAGACCGCGCCGGCCACACCCAGGTCCCAGGGGATGGCCGTGCCGCGCAACTGCCCGGCTTTCTCTCCGATGACATAGCGGAAGACCAGTTGTTGAGTTTTGTCGTCGGCCAGCAGCACAGAGCCGGCGTCTGCATCCACCACTTCCAGAGCGATGCGGAGGGCGTTCTCGACCAGTTCGTCCACGTTGATGTGCTGTGAGAGGGCCTGGCAGATGAGGCGGGCGGCCTCGAGCTCGCGCTCGCGTTGGCGCAGTCGGCTGTCCAGTTGCCGCCGAGGCGTTTGGCGGCGGTCCCCGAAGTGCCCTGGGTTGGGAGAAAATGGGTCCCGTTCACTCGCCATGTGCGCCGAATAGCCTCCTTATCAAACCTCCACCCTGCGGTTTACAAAGACGAGCCCGCCCGAAAAGTGAGATTGCATGATCCCCGTGAAAACTGCCATTTTCTATGATAGCACAAGGGGATAGGTTCTCCAAATGGGTTGCATCCCGTGGCATGGGGCGCGAGGGGTCTGAAGGTGGATGGTTACAGAAATGGTTACACCTGGGAGAACCTCAGGCAATTTCCCCCTGCGATTCAAGGTTTTTCCTGATTGGTTAGTGGCCCAGGCCATGTAACCCTGAGAGGTAGGCAAAATCGGAATCGTGAGACCCTTGAGTCCCATCAAGGATGGTCCCATGGTTTTCGCCTCTTGAATGATGAACGACACACACGCTTACTGCTTATACGTTCTCTACCACGGTCAAACTGAGCCGGTTTGGTTTGACACGGTTCATGAGGCCATCACATACATTAGCGCCGAGAACGTGGGGCGGGGGCTGTCACCCGTGACGCGCATCGTAGCTACCAACCTCGCCTTGCTGTGTTTCGGCGGCCAGGACAGATATTGCGCAATGATCGTGGGGGAGCGAACGAAAGATGCGCAGCAAGAGAATAGGGGAATAGGAGAGCAGCGTGCAGAGTGAAACTGCAAGTGCATCGCAACTGCTGTTAACGCCAGCGACCTTCCCGGGCTATCAGAAGTTTGGTAGTCCAGGATTACTAGAGCCGTTCGCTTTAGAAGGTCGTGTCATGACGAGGGCGAGTATCGCCCGACAATACTCCTATGTACTCCGAGAGTCTGTCTTCAGTATGACATCTGGTTCGTATGATATTTACTCACATCCAGATGGTCGTACCCTCTATATTTACTACATTATTCCTCAAGCTCAGAAGTACTGGTGGCTTTTGGATAAGCCTTCCAAGACAGGTAACACGGTTGAAGAACTTGAGGAGCTTTTGAAAAATATCTACTGAGGCTGATCTGTCCCCCGTAAACCGGTCTAGGTCCTCTGTTGGGCCTGGCTGCATGACTAAGGGAGAGCGCTATGAAACCCGTCCATTTTCAGACGGAGTCAGCTATGGACATCCATTTCGTAACATATCTCGTCTTTGGGGTGTTGCTCACTCTCGGTATTCTCGGCCTGACGGCGTTGATCCACTTCGGTATGTACTAGCTAACTCTCGTCCTTCTTCGAACGCCAACTGCCACACCACCGCCTCCTCCATTTCCTTCTGATTTGCCAGCGCGGGCCAGTCGCCGTTAGATGCGACGACTGGCGGAGAGGTTCTCGATAACTTCTTGGAGGTTTGCACCTGCGTTCACGTGGACGCTGAGGAATTCAAGCCCCACCCGCATCCGTGACACCCACCGAACCCCTGCCGCTTCAATGTCAATCGGCGGATGAGCATCAGTCTTCAGAATCCTGAGATACAGAACCTCCTCCTTGTGTAACAGGGCGGCTGTTTCCATGACCCCGCCTTTTATTGAGAGGTCGAGCAAGATTCCCTCTCCCTGGATGTGTTCGTTGTAAAAGGTTACTGAGAGCCGCACCGGAATCCGGTCATATTGCCGAGCACTCGCAGGCTCTTTCACGTAGCGGTATCCCCACTGAAGGGCGAGAAACCGATGCTCGCAAAGCTGGCAGCGAAAGGGATAGACGAAGAAGAAACTCAAGCAGAACTCGATCAGGCCCCTGCGGTGAGCCCGCCGAACAAAGTGCTTCCGGCACGCAGAGCAATGGGGAGGCACCATCGCGAGTGGACCCTACTGAGGAGCCACGGACGGCAAGGCTTTCTTGAAGTACTGATCATGGATTTCGTTGGTGGAATTGGCCACCACGATCTTTCCGGGCCCGCTGGTCGCAATCGGTACCTGTCCACCGAGTCGAACGATGGAGTCCCGGATATTGGCAAGGGTGAGCAGACCGGTCCCTTCGAGCTTGACGCCCCGTAGATTGAAGCCCGCTTCGAACGCCATCCAGGCCTTTCTGTATGCGATGACCGCGGGTTGCGTGTAGGCCGCCTGA
>DASQRT010000149.1:0-6273 GCA_035642795.1 Nitrospirales bacterium | reverse complement strand
CCACCAAGGCTTTCGCCGGTAGGGATGGCCCTTGAATACGATCTCGTTGAAAGCCTTGGTGGCGATGGTGCCCGGTTCGTCTTTCTCCGACTGGAGGAAGCCCACCAGCTCGTCGCGGACGCGCGCGACCTCCTTCGTGTCGAACCTGGGATTCATCAGGATGTCGGCCAGAAGCGTGAACCCGAGGTCCGTGTCTTTCTTCAGCACCCGCAAAGTGGCGGTCGCAAAATCCTCTCCTCCTTGGGCGGTGAGCGTGCCGCCGATGAACTCGATCTGCTCGGCGATTTGAACCGCGCTGCGGGTTTTGGTGCCTTCGTCAAGCATGTCGGCCGCCATGTACGACAGGCCGGACTTGGCGTCCGGATCGTAGATCGCCCCCGCTTTCATCAATACGGTAACGGTCACGATGGGCAGGGAGGGCCGGTCCACGATGAGCACGGTCATGCCGTTCTCCGTGACCACACGGGTCGGTTTGATCTCGGCGGCGTGGGATGCACTGGCCAGGAAGCTCCCGACAGCGATCACGGCGATGAGGAGCGTGGCGCGGATCATCGGGCGCCTCCCGCTGCCTGGGCACGTTCGGATTTCGCGGGCAATGGAATAAGGATCCCGACTGTACGGGTGTCCTCATTCAGGTATGTGCGGGCGACCCGATGGACGTCCTCTTTGGTGACGCCCCTGAGCTTGTCCACATAGTCAGCGATGTACTGCCAGCCGGCGCCGACGGTCTCTGCCGTGCCTAGCAGCATGGCCTGTCGGAAGACGGAATCCTGCTCGAAGAGGTAGCGGGCCTCCACCTGGTTTTTGGCCTTCTGGAGTTCCTTCTCCGTCGGCGGTTCCTTCTTGAGCCGTTCAATCTCCGCCAGCACGGCCTTTTCCACGTCGGCGATTTTCACACCGGGCTTGACGATCGCGTAGAAGGTGAAGAACTCTGGGTCCGTCGCCAATTCGTTATAGCCGGCGCCCACCTGCAAGGCCAGTTTTTCCCGGTACACGAGCGCGTCGTAGAGGCGCGCGCTCTTACCGGTCGAGAGGATGTTCTCCAACACGGCCAGGGCATGCACGTCGGGACTCTCGAAGTTCGGCACCTTGTAGCCGAAATAGATGAAGGGGAGTTGCGCTTCGCGCTTCACCACGATCCGCCGTTCGCCCTTTTGCACCGGCTCAACGATCGACGGCGGCGCGGGCAGGGAGCCTTGGGGAATGCCTTCGAAATATTTCTTGATCACGGGCAAGGCGGTCTCGGCCTTGACATCGCCCACGATCACAAGCGTTGCGTTGTTCGGGACATAGTATTTATCGTAGTAGGCCTTGAGGTCCTCGCGGGTCATCGCGTCCAGGTCGTTGAACCACCCGATGATGGGCCAGTGGTAGGGGTGAACCATGAAGGCCTGGGCGTACATCTGCTCGACGAGGTACGCCATTGGGACGTCCTCGACTCGCAGGCGCCGCTCTTCCTTGACGACTTCGCGCTCCAACTGAAACTCCTTTTCGTCGAGGAGGAGCCCCTTCATCCGGTCCGCCTCCATTTCAAGCGTGAGCTCCAGCTTGTTCGCGGCCAGGTTTTCGAAATAGGCCGTGTAGTCCTGGCTGGTAAATGCGTTGTCGTTGCCCCCGTTCTTTTCGATCATCTTGGAGAATGCGCCCTTCCCGTACTTGGGGGTGCCCTTGAACATCATGTGTTCCAGCATGTGGGAGAGGCCGGCCCGTCCCATGACTTCGTTACGGGAGCCGACCTTGTACCAGATCTGGACCGTGATGACAGGGGCCTTGTGCTCTTCCACGAGCAGCACCTTGAGCCCGTTGGCCAGGGTGACTTCCTGAACCTTGAGACGGCCGGCCATCGCCTGCTGACCGGTAGGGATGAGCGCCAGAAGAGAGGCAACAGTCACACGGCACAGGATTCGCTGGATAGCGGTCACGGTCGGTCCTTTCTCTACGCGTGCGAATGGATCGGGAAGTGGTGCGGACCGTGTGGATCGGGCAGGCGCACGAGGACCGACGCATCAGACAACGTTCCCAGCTGGCCGCAGGCGCCCAGGATGTCCCGCCCTTTGCTTTTGCGGATGTAGGCCTCCAGCCCGTGCCGTGTTAGGATCGCCTGGAAGCGCAGCACGCGTTCATCGGAGGGCCGTCGGTGCGGATTGCCCGGAAATTCGTTGAATGGGATCAGGTTGATCTTGCAGCGGATGCCCCGCATCAGCTTGACTAGCCGGGCGGCGTCCTGCTCCGTGTCGTTCGCGCCGGCCAGCAGCACGTACTCGAACGTCAAGCGGCGGCGTGGTTTCAAGGGAAAGGCCCGGCAGGCCGCCAGCAGAGTCTCCAACGGGTACACCTTGTTGACCGCCGGCATGAGACGGTTCCGCTGTTCGTTGGTCGTGGCGTTTAGCGACACCGCCAGGTTGACGCCCATGCGTGCCACCTGCTTGAGCCGCGAGCTCAGCCCGGCCGTCGACAGTGTGATCCGGCGTGGCGAGAAGCCGACGCCCCAGGTCTGGTTGGTGAGGCGGTGGACGGCTTCCTCCACCGCCGCGGCGTTGGCCAGCGGCTCGCCCATGCCCATTAATACGAGATTGGTCATCGGCCGGTCTTTTGGCAACAGTCTTTGCGCCGCTAAGACCTGCCCCACGATCTCATGAGCCTTGAGATTGCGCTGCAATCCCATCTGCCCGGTCAGGCAGAAGGTACAATCCAGCGTGCAGCCGACCTGGGTGGAGAGACACAGGGTCAGGCGATCTGTCGAACAGGAGGAGGTATCTGGGATGAGTACGCTTTCGATGCGCTTCCCGTCCTCCAGGGGAAAGATGAATTTCCGCGTGCCATCTTCCGACGTCAGGACTTCTGATGGTGTGAGCGACCCAATACGTGCTTCCGCGTCCAGCCGCGTCCGGTCGGCGTGGGAGAGATCCGTCATAGCGGCGATATCCGTGATGCGGGCCTGGTAGAGCCAGCGGAGGATCTGCCGGGCGCGGTAGCGGGGCCAGCCCCAGTCGCGCACGAGCGCGGCCACGTCGTCCGCGCTCAAGGCGATGAGATCTATCAGGGACATTGCGGAGAGAGCCTAACACAGCATCCGGATGGGCAGCAAGCCACCCACCACCTGCTCGGAAGTCGTAACGCCATGTGGTATAATCCTCGCCATGATTGCACGTTCCATGACAACCCTCATGTCTTCCTTTACATTTCTGTTCCGTGTCTTTCGGCTCGGCGCACTGCTCGCTGCTGCTGGCGTTGTGCTCGTCCTCGGCGCAGCCGTTTCTGCTGACCTGCCTGGTGGCGCCCCGTGTGCGGAGCCAGCGTCCTGTCTGGCCCAGGCCGTCCAATCGTTGACTCAGCAAGACCAGGAGACGGCAACGCGCCTCTTGCAGGAGCTCATCGACCAATTTTCCGACACGCCGTGGGCTGGTCGCGCGGAGCTGTTGCTGGGGAAATGGTACCAGGAGCAAGGTGATCGGCAGGCGATTCCCTACCTTGTGGTTGCGCCAGTGCATCTGCCTGCGTTAGGCGACTACGCGCACTTCTACCTCGGAGAGGCTGGGATGAAGAGCGGCGACTACAATGGAGCCGCGACGGCCTTTGACTTGCTAGTCGAGCGCTACGCGGACAGTCTACTCAGGCCCCAGGCCCTGGCGCGCGCAGCCGAGGCTTGGTTTCTGGCAGACGACTGCCGGCGCTCGCGGGAGCGGCAGGCTCAGTTTCTGTCGGAGTACAGCAGCCACCCCTTGGCGCCTGCTGTGCTCTTGCGCCACGGCGAGTGCCGGGAGAAGGCGGAAGACACCGCCGGCGCGGTCGCGACCTATCGGCGCGTCTGGACCCAGTATGCGGCTTCCCCGCAAGCCGACGACGCCGCAGTGCGCCTGGAGCGCCTGCGGAGCGAGGGCGTCGCGATTCCTGAATTGACGGCGGAAGAGCGTTGGGTCCGCGCCAAGACGCTGTACGACGCCGGCCAGTACGCCAAGGCGATGAAGGCCTGCGAAGAGGTGCTCAAGGGGGCGCCCGGCGGGATGCACCAGGAACAGGCCAGGCTGACGCTCGGGATCGCGCAGGTGCGGCTCAAACGCTATGACGACGCCCGCGCCAGCTTCGAGCAATTGGTGAAAAGCGGGGCGAACGGGTTCTCTCAGGAGGCCATCAACTGGCTGGCCCGGATCTTCCTGCGGCAGGGGCTGGACGAGCCTTTCCTCGCCCTCGCGCGCGAGGTCGAAGCTGGACGTCTCTCCGGCGAGGCGAAGGCGAAGTTCTTGCTGATGCTGGCCGCCCAGCATGTGGATCGCGGGCGGATGGATCAGGCGATCCAAACCTATCAGCAAGTCGGGCGAAAGGAGAGGCCGGAGAGCTTGGCCGCGGAAGGATATTGGCGCGCCGGATGGCTGCTTTACAAGAGCGGTCGCTATGAGGAGGCCGGTCGCTCTTTTGAGCAGGCCGTTCGGCTCCAACCGGACGGTCCCATCCGCTTGGCGGCGCTCTATTGGAAGGGGCGGAGTCTGGAGAAGGCCGGCGAGCCGCAGAAAGCGGCCGCGCGGTTCGAGGCGCTGTGCGCGGAGGCCCCGTTGACCTATTACTGCCAGACGGCGCGAACGCGCGCGGGCGTGGCCGTGATGACCAACGCCGCCGGAGGTGATGGAGACGGCGTGTCGTTCCAGGGGTTGGATCCGCAGGACAAGACGGTCACGACCGACGTTCACTACCAGCGCGCTGTGGATCTTCGCCTAGTGGGCATGCTGCGTGAGGCGGGTGAAGAGCTGGGCGTGCTGCCCGGACGGATCGGCGGAGACCGGAGGGCCATTCTGTGGCTGGCTGGCCTCTTCAAAGAGGTCGGGGAGTACCATCGCGCCCTGAAATTAGTACAGCTGTTCTTTCCCGATGTGATTGACCGTGGCGTGACCGGCGTGCCCTCCACGTTCTGGGAATTGGCCTACCCGCAGGGACTCTTGCCGGTGATCCAAACGATGACGGATCACGGCGTGGACCCGCATCTCGTGGCTGCGATCATCCGGGAAGAGAGCACGTACAATCCAACAGCGGTGTCACCGGCTGGCGCGCTAGGACTAATGCAGATTACGCTCCAGACCGGGGAGATGATCGCGAACCGGATAGGTGGTGAGGCGTTTAACCGGGAACGTTTATTCGACCCCGGTTACAACATCAAGCTCGGAAGCCGGTACCTGGGGCAGCTGGCGGAGAAATTTAACCACAATCCGATCTATACGGTCGCGGCGTACAATGCCGGCCCTGATGTCGTGGTCAAATGGGCGCAGCAATTCGGCGGCGGCGATCCAGATGAGTTCATCGAGTCGATCCCCTATACCGAGACCAGGCTTTACGTGAAGCGGGTTCTGCGGAGCTATCGGGAATACAAGCGAGTGAACGGGCTCGAATGCGCGGCGTCGTTTTTTGAGAAGGGGTGCTGACGGACGTGGATAAGATGGCTGCGCTTGAGGCGAAGGTCAAAGAGCTCATCAAGCATTCCACGGGACTGAAGCGGCGGGCGGTGCAGCTGGAATCCCGCCTCCGCGAGGCGGACGCCAAGTTGGCGCGCCATGCGACAGACTCCCACCGGTGGGAGAGGGAGCGGGAGTGGCTCCGGGGCCGATTGCAGAAGATTCTGGGCGAGCTGGAGCTCATCGAGCATCGGGAGGACAACCGGCAAGCAGGCAAAGGCTGACGCTCATGAACGGAGGACGACAGTGAGCCAGAGATTTGAGGTCGAGATCTACGGCCAGCGGTACGCGATCCGGGGGGAAGCCGACGAGGCGTACGTAAACGAGCTGGCCAGGGAAGTCGACGAGCAGATGCGGACCCTGGCCGGGGGTATGAAAGTTGCCACGCCCGCCAAAGTAGCCATCCTGGCGGCCCTGAACCTGGCGCACCAGCTCAATCAGGCGCGCAAGTTTCAGCACGAGAAGGTGGAGCAGCTGGCCGACAGTCTCATCAGTTCGATTGAAGAGACGCTCGACGGCGCCAGGTAGGGCTTTTTTTCTTGCAAGCCTGTAGGCGGTTTGCTACACTGGCGTTCGTCGAACGGGAACGGAATGATCCCGTCGGTGGAAAGCCCTACAAGTTGTAGGGCTTGTGGCAAGGCAGAAAAAGACGATTCAAGAGGACGAGCAGTTTTCGTTAGACCTGACCGGTGCAGTCGACACTACAGGATGCGGACAGGGCTTGAGCCTGAAACAGCACGAATACTTTCAGGTTCTGGAAAGCCAGAGGGGAATGGTACTCGGTCTTGGAACGAGGGACGTGCCACACAGGTGCTCATGTATATACAAGGGC
>DASQRT010000148.1:0-6393 GCA_035642795.1 Nitrospirales bacterium | reverse complement strand
GGACTATACCATTACTTTCCCGGCTGAATGGAAGCCTGTCCCCCCTCCCGCAATAAAGGGAACCCTGGCCTTCGGAGAGGGCCGGCTGTTACCCCTCGCGGTCGGGGAAGAGGCGACGGTCGCGATGACCCCGGCCCGGTCCGTGGACCTGGGAGCGGGCAAGGGCATGCCGGTCGAGCGGCGTGTCCGGGGGGGCGTCGTCGGCGTGGTGTTGGACGGGCGCGGGCGGCCGCTGCAGTTGCCCACGAAGACGGAGGAGCGGGTGGGCGCCTTGAAGCAATGGCATTCTGCGCTGAACCTTTATCCGGCGTGAGGATCGTATAAGCGTTAATCGTGAAGTTTCCGTTTAACGAATAACGTTTCACGTTTAACGAAGGTAGCTGGAAGATGGCACACACCTACACACCGGGCCTCACCGTCACGCCGCGAACCCTCGTCTCCAAGAAGCGGATCTTGCCGCTGCCTGGCACGGTCCTCGTCGAGGCTGGCGCTGCCGTTACTGCAGCGACGGTCGTGGCTCGCTCGGAGTTACCCGGCAAAGTCCATGTGGTGAATCTCGTCAATCAGCTCGGCATCCTGCCTGAAGACCTGCCCGATTACATGGCCAAGCGGGAAGGAGACCGGATCCAGCAGGGCGACGTCCTGGCGGAGACCAAACCCTTCATCAAGTGGTTCAAGACGAGGGTGCGCTCTCCCATCACGGGGACTGTGGAGACCATTTCGACGGCGACGGGGCAGGTCATCCTGCGGGAACCGCCGCGGCCGGTGGAGCTCTTCGCCTATCTCGACGGCACGGTTGCGGAGGTGCTGTCGGGACAGGGTGTGCGGGTGGAGACCACGTGCGCCTTCATCCAAGGAATCTTCGGGATCGGCGGCGAGACCTGGGGATCCTTGGTTCTGGGGGTTGCTTCGCCGGAAGAGGAGGTGACGGCCGCTCACTTCACGTCTGCCCATGCGGGCAAGATCGTGGTGTGCGGCGCCTTCGTCGGGGCCGAGGCCCTCGCGCGGGCCAAAGCCGTCGGCGTCAAGGGGATCGTCGTCGGCGGGATGCACGACAAGGACCTGCGGGCGCTCCTGGGTTACGACCTCGGTGTGGCCATCACCGGAACGGAAACCGTCGGCTTTACCCTGGTCCTGACCGAAGGGTTCGGGCGCATCCCGATGGCCCGCCGGACCTTCGAGTTGCTGCGGAAGCTGGACGGACGCAAGGCGTCCATCTCCGGCGCGACGCAGATCCGCGCGGGGGTCATCCGTCCGGAGATCATCGTGCCGCTGGCGCCCGGTGAACAGATCCTGGGCATCGAAGCCGGCCAATGGGGAGAGGCGAGGGGTGGGGTCAAGGTCGGCGACCCGGTGCGCGTCATCCGGGCACCCTTCTTTGGGTGGATCGGCCAGGTCGTGGGCTTGCCGTCTGACTTGCAGATGGTTCCCACGGAAAGCCGCGTCCGTGTGATGGAGGTCCAGTTCACCGACGGCTCGCGGGCGGTGATCCCGCGGGCGAACATCGAAGTGATCGAAGGCTGACGAGCAAGGGTGGGGATAGCATTTTCCTCGTCGCTGTGCTCTCATATGCGCCCACGACAACGCGAGAGGTGGGTTTATCGTCAGGCGTGTTGGACAGCCCATATTGTTAAGGGGGTGGCAATGAAATTAAAGACTGTTCTGATGTCTTTGTTGGGGGTTCTTGTTATCGCGGGGTTCTCCCCTTCGCCAGTAGACGCCAACTCGGAGCTCGTCGAGACCGGACGGTTGCTGGCGATCCTGCTCGATTCCGGCCGCGTGACGGTCGGCTCGGTCCAGGCGCTCATCAACGATCCCAACAAGGGAGACAAAGGCTTCACCCCTGAAGTGTTTGAACAATTTATGATCGCAAAGTTCAAGGAGCGTTCCGGGATTGACCTGACCAATCTCAAGAATGAGAAAATTCCGGCACAGGCCAAACAACTCTTGCCGATGCTCGTCGAGGCAAGCAAGAAGACCGTCGCCACGTACCAGCCCATCATCAACAAACAGGGGATGGGGTTCAAAAACTTCATCCCAGCAACCTTCGGCACCCATGCGGCGGCGATCTTCACCGCCAAGACTGGCTCGTATATCAAGCAGACCGCACCACTTGGGCTCCTGCGGAATGTCAAGAACACGCCAGATGACTTTGAGCTTTCGACCTTGCAGAAGTTTGCCAATCCCGCCTACCCGCGTGTAGGTGAGAAGGTCATCAGCGCGACGGTAGATGGCGACAAGGCTGTCAGGGTCATGCTGCCGCTGTTTTACGGCAAGGGATGTCTCGCGTGTCATGGAGAGCCGAAAGGGGAGCGGGACATTTCCGGTTACATCAAGGAGGGAGGCAAGGAGGGGGATCTCGGCGGGGCCATCAGCGTTAAGCTTCCGCTGAAATAAGCAAAAGGAGGTGGCTATGAGCAGCGCGAGAGCGATTGTTATAGCCTTAGTGACGGTTTTCCTGGGGGACGACCTTCTCCTGCCACCGAACGCTCGCGCCAATTCTGAGGTAATTGAGACCGGGCGGCTGCTGGCGATCCTGCTGGACGCGGGTCGGGTGACCATCGGGGCGAACCAGTCAGTGATCAACGATTCTGAGAAAGGGGACAAGAACTTTACCCCCGCGGTGTTCGAAAAACAGTTGACCGCCAAGTTCAAGGAGCGGGCGAACGTGGACCTCGGCAACCTGAAGACCGAACAGGTGCCGGAGCTGGCCAAGAAGCTGTTGCCCGCGCTCGTCGACGCGGAAAAGCAGGTGGTGGCGGATTACCAGATCGTGATCAACAAGCAGGGCGTCGGCTTCAAGGGCTTCATTCCCGCCACCTTCGGCACTCAGGCGGCGGCCAAGTTCCGGGCCAAGACGGGCGTGTACCTCAAGCAGACAATGAACCCCCCGCGGAACCCCAAGAATACGCCGGATGAGTTCGAGATGAAGGTCCTCAAGGCTTTCGCGGACCCGTCCTATCCACGCCAGGGCGAGAAGATTGTCAGCGAGACCGTGGATGGTGGCAAGGCCCTCCGGGTCATGCTGCCGCTGTTCTACCTCAAAGGTTGTCTTCCGTGTCATGGGGAGCCGAAGGGGGAGAAGGACATCTCGGGCTATATGAAGGAAGGCGGGAAGGAAGGCGACTTGGGTGGAGCCATCAGCGTCAAGCTGATGCTCGGGAAGTGATTCTCGCCTCGTTACTTCTGCTCCTGCTGTTACTTCTGGAAGCACCAGCGCTGGCGGCTATCTCAGCGCCGGAAGGCTTTCTGGCCTTGGATACCCCGAACGACGCCGGAAAGAGCCTAAGCCTTGTCTGGAAAGCCTCTCCCGCCGACCGCGCGGGCCGGAGCGTCCAGGTCTGGATGGCGGAGAGCCCTGACGCCCCGTTCAAGAAAGTCGCGGAGTTCCCATCCAACACGCGCTACGTGAAACCGGGGGACTTCCCATG
Organism: Nitrospirales bacterium; assembly: GCA_035642795.1. Lineage (GTDB taxonomy): Bacteria > Nitrospirota > Nitrospiria > Nitrospirales > NS-4 > NS-12. Next base: position 2,962 of record DASQRT010000148.1, on the reverse strand, counting down.
GTGGGCCCAGCCGGTCAGTAAGGGCGATCACTATGTGAAGCTCGCCTCCTCCCAAGCCTTTCCGATCGAAGACGGCAAGCCCTATTTCGTGAAGCTCCTCGTGCGGGAGGGCGACCAGGAAGTCTGGTCGGAGGTGGCCGAGGCGACGGCCGCTCCTAACATGTTCAACACGGCCCAGGCAAACAACCTCGTGTTCGTCGTGGCGTTTACGGGCATCCTGCTGGCGAGCATCGCGGCGGCGCGGCGGAACCCCCACGTCCACTTGCGCCGCATTGCCGGCCTGGACGCCGTCGAGGAGGCGATCGGCCGCTCGACCGAAATGGGCCGCCCCATTCTGTACCTCACTGGTTCCGGCGGTATGGACGAAGTCTCCACCATCGCGGCCACCGTCATTCTGGGAGAGGTGGCCAAGAAGGTCGCGCACTACGATACGGGCCTGAAGGTCCCGCACCGCGATCCGATCGTCATGGCGGTCTGCCAGGAGATCGTCAAGGAGTCGTACATCGCGGCCGGCCGGCCTGACGCCTACAAGGAAGATTCGAACTTCTTCATCACGAGCGACCAGTTCAGCTACACGGCGGCCGTGGACGGGATCATGCTACGGGAGAAGCCGGCCGCAAACTTTTTCATGGGCTCCTATTTCGCCGAGTCCCTGTTGTTGACCGAAACCGGCGCCAGCACTGGGGCGATCCAGATCGCCGGCACCGATTCGGATCATCAGCTCCCGTTCTTTGTGACCACCTGCGACTATACGTTGATCGGGGAGGAGCTCTACGCTGCCAGCGCCTACCTGTCCCGCGAGCCGGTCCTGGTCGGGACCCTGCGCGGCCAGGACATCGGTAAAGCCTTCATCATGAGCGTGCTGGTTCTTGGCACAGCCCTCGCGACTGTAGGCGTCGTTGCTGACACGGGAATCTTCAACTACGTGCTGGACCTCTTCAAAGACTTCAAGTGATCTTCCTCAAGCGCCAACTCCCGCTGGCCATCACCTTCGTGATGGGCGTGGCGTTCGCCTTCCAGTACTACATCCCCCATCCTATCTCTGAAGAAGCGATCACCAGCGTCTCGAAATGGATGCAGATCATTTCGGGGTTCGCGCTGGCGCTGGGGCTCGTCAGCGTCTTCCATGTGCATTGGGTCAAGGTCAAACGGCAGGTGCCGGGTTGGGGGTATAGCCTGGTGCTCTTCGTCGCTACTGTCGTGACCGCCTTTGTCGGGTTCAGGAGCGGGGGCGAGACCACCGTGGATGGCGTGAAGACGGGCCTCGGATGGCTCTATGACAACATGATGGTTCCGCTCCAGGGGACCATGTTCTCAGTCCTGGCCTTCTTCATTGCGTCGGCGGCCTACCGCGCGTTCCGGGCCCGCTCCAGCGAGGCCGGCGTGCTGCTCATTTCGGCAGTGGTGGTCATGATGGGCCGCGTCCCACTGGGCCAGTTCCTGTTGCCTTGGAGCTGGGACATCGCTCAGTGGTTGCTGAATGTCATCAACAGCGCGGTCAGGCGGGCGATTCTCATTGGCGTGAGTATGGGATCGGTCGCTCTGTCTGTGAAAATTATTCTTGGCATCGAACGAGCGTACCTCGGCGGAGGCAGAGACCAATGAAGGAATTCGCCCGTCGCATGGTCGGCATTGATCGGCGGGTCATCTTCTTGTTGATCGCCATGGCAACCCTGGTTCCCTTGTTGCATCCGTTCGGCCTTCCGATTAAAGTCTCCCCCGAAGTAAAAGCGATCTACGATTACATCGAGGCGCTGCCGGAGCGGTCAGTACTCCTTCTATCACTGGATTTTGATCCCTCCTCCAAGCCGGAGCTCGAACCGCAGGCAGTGGCGCTGCTCCGTCATGCCTTCCGCAAAAATCTCCGAGTGATCGGCATGACGCATTGGCTCACCGGCACGAGTCTGGCCGATGACATTTTCTTGAGGGTGGCTGCGGAAATGAGGAAGGAACGCGGCAAGGACTACGTCTTTCTTGGATGGAGTCCCGGCGCCGGATCTTTGGTCATCGCAATGGGTCAGGACCTCTACAAAGCGTTCCCGTCCGATTATCAGAAGAACCCGACGCAGGGGATGCCGGTGCTCGAGGGCGTCAGGAACCTGCGGGATGTGGACTATCTAATCAGTTTGGCGGCCGGCAACCCGGGAATTGAAATGTGGTATGTGTTCGGGAAGGACAAGTACCGCTTCGAGATGGCGGGAGGCTCCACCGGCGTCATCGCGCCGGGTCTGTATCCCTTCCTGCGGAGCGGCCAGATCAACGGGCTTATGGGAGGGCTTCAGGGCGCGGCGGAATACGAAACGCTGATCAAACAGAAGGGGACAGCAACCGCCGGCATGGATGCCCAATCGGCTACGCACTTCGTGATCATCGTCCTCGTGCTCTTGTGCAACGTGTTCTACTTCATGCTGCGTGGCGAAACGGGCCAGCAGAGGACACCAGGTTGATGTCTCAAGTGCCAACAGAGGCGTTCCTCGGGGCCTGGGTTGCCGCCGGCCTGACGCTCTTCATTTACAGTTTCCTCTACAAGGACAATCCGCTGTTCAAGCTCGGCGAGCACCTCTATGTTGGCATCTCCGTCGGCTACTCGATCGTGCTGACCTGGCACACGGTGTTTCTCAGGTTACTATGGGAACCACTGAAAAATGACTTCACCGTGAATCCCGCGGCGTTCAGCAGCTATGTGTTGCTGATCCCCGCGGTGCTCGGCCTGCTCATGTGGGCGCGGTTCATCCCCAAGATCGCCTGGCTCTCCCGCCTCGCGTTCGCCTTCGTGGTCGGCTTCGGGTCCGGCGTCGCGATCCCGCGGACCGTGTCGTCCTACATCCTGAAGCAGATCGAGGACACGGTGAATCCGTTGGTGATCCGGGGCGCCGACGGGTTGTCCATGGGATTCAACCTAGCCTCCCCGCAGAGCGGCGTCAACACGATCGTGCTGGTCATCGGTGTGGTGTCGGTGCTG
>DASQRT010000147.1:0-7365 GCA_035642795.1 Nitrospirales bacterium | reverse complement strand
CGGATCGCCTTGACCGGGTCATCCAGTTCCATATGGGAGACGGTGTAGCCGTCCTCGATCATCGAGAGGACCAGTGCGGCCGTCCCGACCTTCAGGTAGGTCGCGATCTCCGACATGTTGGAATCGCCCACGATGATGTGGAGCCGGCGGTATTTCTCCGCGTCGGCATGGGGCTCGTCTCGGGTGTTGATGATGCTGCGGGACGAGGTCGTGGACGAAGATGTCTTCTCGTGGATGTGCTGGGCCCGCTGGGAGATGAAGAGCTGGGCCTTGCCGGAGACCTTAAGGACCTTGCCGGCGCCGGCGAAGATCTGCCGCGTGACGAAGAAGGGAATGAGTTGCTCGGTCACCTTCCAAAAATCCACATCCCGCCGCATCAGGAAGTTCTCGTGGCAGCCGTACGTGTTGCCCAGGGAGTCCGTGTTGTTCTTGAAGATGTAGATCTGGCCGGAAAGACCCTCCTCGCGGAGCCGCTCCTCGGCGGCGGGCAGGCACGCTTCGAGGAGGCGTTCGCCCGCCTTGTCGTGCACCACCAGGTCTTCGATGTTGTCGCACTCCGGCGTGGAATACTCGGGATGGCACCCTGTGTCCTGGTAGAAGCGCGCGCCGTTCACGAGAAACGCGTTCGAGGGCCAGCTGTTGGGGATGAGCCCTTCGAAGATGTAGCCCAGGATCTTCTCGATGGGGAGGTAGATTCGGCCGTTCGGCGAGAAGATCAGGCCGTATTCATTCTCGAGGCCGAAGATGCGCGGCTTCATGGCTAGGCCAGGAACGCTTTCATCTCCTGCGAGCCGATCCGGCGGAACGTGCGCCCGGTGCGGGTGCGGTCCAGGACGGCCACCTCAAGGCCTTCCGTCGCCAGCTTCTGATTCGTGACGGTATCCAACGCTTCGATGCTCAGCTTCAACGCGTCCCGCAGCGAGATGGTCGGCGCGGTCCATCGGGCCTTCAGGAACGTCAACAGGGCGTCCGCCTTGCCGCCGATGGCCGCCACGCCTTTCTCGTCAATGATACTCCCGTCGTAGGAGATGCGGTAGATCTCGTTGGGCTTGCCGTCCTGTCCCACCTCGACGACCAGGAGCTCCACTTCGAGCGGCTTCGGATCGGCGCTGAAGAGGCTCCCGATGGTTTGCGAGTAGGCGTTGGCGAGCGATCGGGCTGTGACGTCCTCCCGGCTGTAGGTATACCCCTTGAGGTCGGCATGCCGAATGCCGGCCTTGCGAAGCATCTCGAACTCATTGTACTTGCCGGCGCCAGAAAACGCGATCCGGTCGTACATCTCGGAGATCTTGTGCAGCGAGGCGCTGGGGTTGTCCGCCACCAGCAGCACGCCCTCCGCGAACTCCATGGCGACGATCGAGCGGCCCTTGGCAATCCCCTTCTTGGCATACTCGGCCTTGTCGGCCATCATCTGTTCGGGAGAGACGTAGTAGGGAAGCGCCATCGTCAGACCCTCTCGCGCCGTTCATCGATCAGGGTTCTGCACGCCGCCGCGATCTGGGATTCTTCCACATCGCGGAGACCTTCCTCGGCAATCATTTTCACGGTGGGGTAGATGCCCCGGACCAGATCCGGCCCGCCCGTGCCGACATCATCCTCGGCCGCATTGTAGAGCGCCTCCAGCGCGATACGGAGCACCTGCGCCTCCGTGAGCCCCCGCCGGTAGAGCTGTTTCATCGTGTCGCGCGCGTCCTTGCCGCCCGATCCCGTCGCGTGGTACTCCGTCTCCTCATAGCGGCCGCCGGTCACGTCGTATTTGAAGATCCGCCCTTCGCGCCGCTTGAGGTCGTACCCGGCGAACAGCGGGATCACCACCAGCCCCTGGAACGCCATCGGTAGGTTCCCCCGTACCATCTGCGCCAGCTTGTTGGCCTTGCCCTCGCAAGAGAGCATATCGCCCTCCAGCTTTTCATAGTGCTCCAGTTCAATCTGGAAGAGACGGGCGAGCTCCAAGGCCGGGCCCGCCGCGCCGGCGATCGCGATGGCCGAATGCTCGTCTGCCTTGAACACCTTGTCGATGCGCCGCCCCGAGACCTGGAACCCTTCGGTGGCCTGACGGTCGCCCGCCATGAGGACGCCGTCCTGATACCGGATCGCCAGCACCGTCGTGCCGTGGGGGACGGTCGGAAGGCCGGAGGTGCCGGGCGCGCCGGAGACGGCAGGCTGGGAGCTAACCTGCGGGACCTGGAGCGGAGACTCAGGCCCCCGGCTCGCCAGGAAGTCATAGAAACTGGAGCCGTGATCGTGGAGGAAGAACGACACGGCAGTCAGGCCTTCAATTTCTCTAGCAGGGCGTCGACGGTCTCGGATTCGTCGAGCAGGCCTTTCGTGAGGGACTCGGTGCCGCGGAGCGGCTCGAGGAGCGGGACTTTCTTGATGACCGCGTTTCCGGCGTCGAAGAGCACCGACGTCCAACTCGCCGCGTACACTTCCTGGGGCCATTTCTTCACGCAGGCCGCGCGGAAGTAGGCGCGCGTATCGAAAGGCGCGACGGTTTCCGCCTGGCGGACTTCCTCATCCGAGACGATCCGTTCCACTCGGTTCGCACGTTCGAGCGTATAGTAGAGCCCCTTTTCGGGCCGGACATCGTGGTACTGTAGATCCATCATCGCTACGCGCGGGTCGTCCCAGCCGCAGCCCTTCCGCTCCAGATAGGACTCGATGAGGGCGCGCTTGGCCACCCAGTCCAGCTCGCGGTTCAGCTCGCGGGGATCGCGCTCGAGCTTGTCGAGGGTCTCTTCCCAGCGGACCAGTACTTCCTTGACCGGCAGCGTCAGCTCGTGACTCGCGTAGAAGTCCAGGGCCGCCTTGAGGTAGGCGCGCTGCACGGCGATCGCCGTGGTAGTCCTGCCGCCCGCCAGTTTCAGATCTCCCTTGACCTCCAAGTCGCGCGAGACCACCTTGATCGCCTGGACGGGGTCGTCCAGTTCAACCCCCGGGAGCGGCCAGTCGGCCTCGACCATGTCGAGCACGATGGACATCGCGCCAACCTTGAGGAAGGTCGCCACTTCCGTCATGTTGACGTCCCCCGCGATCACGTGAAGCCGCCGGTACTTAGCGGGATCGGCATGCGGCTCGTCACGTGTGTTGATGATGGGCCGCTTGACCATCGTGTTGAGGTCCATGAGCGTTTCGAAGAAGTCGGCCCGCTGCGACAGCTGGTAGGTGGTCGCGGCCGTTTGATTTTCCGCCCCGACCTTGCCCGCGCCCGCGTAGACCTGACGGGTGACGAGGAACGGGACGAGGGCGCGCGCGATGCGCTCGAACGGGATCGTGCGGGCCACCAGGTAGTTCTCGTGGTACCCGTAACTGTTGCCTTTGCCGTCCGTGTTGTTCTTGTATACCAGCAGGCTGCCCGGCCCGCGCACCAGCTCCACGGCACGTACGGCGGCGGCCAGGATGCGCTCCCCGGCCTTTTCGTACAGGACGACGCCCCGGGCCGTCGTGCACTCCGGCGTGGAGTATTCAGGATGCGCGCCATCCACATAAAGGCGGCCTCCGTTGGCCAGCACCTTGTTGAGCAGACGGTTGTAGTCCGGCCCCGGCCGCTCGCGTTCCCCCTCAACCTCGAAGCCCCGGATGTCGAGCAATGGGTTCTCGTTCTCGTAGTCCCAGAGAATCTTTGGCGAGGGAAAGGACGGATAGTGATTGATCAGAAACAGGGAATTGGAAACCGGGTCTACGGACTCGGGATCGCGCGTCGCGATCCCGAACTCCGTCTCGGTGCCGAGCGCTCGCTTGGTTGTCATAGATGGATCACGGACACGAACACAACGCGTTAGAGGTAGTGGCCGGTCGTCACGGTTTCGATCCGACGCGATTCGCTGGACCCAACCGTGATCGTCCGCACGTGGACGATCTTGTCGGCCTTCTTGCCAGCAATCTTCGCCCAGTCGTCTGGATTGGTCGTGTTCGGCAGGTCTTCATGCTCCTTGAACTCGTCCCGGATGGCCCGGAGGAGATCCTCGCCCTTGATGCCTCGCTCGCCGGTCGCTATCAGGCGTTTGATCGCGTATTTCTTGGCGCGCGAGACAACACCCTCGATCAGAGCTCCGCTGGAGAAGTCCTTCATGTAGAAGATCTCTTTGTCGCCGTTCGCGTAGGTCACTTCGAGGTATTGATTCTCTTCGCTGAGCGCGTACATGGACTCCACGGTCTGCCCGATCAACCGCTCGACGACCTTCACCGGATCCCCGCCCTCGCGTTCCAGTTCTTCCTTGTGCCAGGGCAGATCGGGCGTCAGGTACTTGGAGAAAATGTCCCTAGCCGCGGCCTTGTTCGGGCGATCGATCTTGATCTTCACGTCCAAGCGGCCCGGGCGCAGCACGGCCGGGTCGATGAGGTCCTGCCGATTGCTGGCGCCGATCACGATGACGTTACGCAGCCGCTCGACGCCGTCGATCTCCGACAGGAACTGGGGCACGATGGTGGACTCAATGTCAGAAGAAATACCGCTGCCGCGGGTCCGGAAGAGGGCGTCCATCTCATCGAAGAACACGATCACCGGATAGCCGTCATCCGCCTTCTCCTTCGCCTTTTTGAACACCTCCCGAACCTGGCGTTCCGACTCGCCCACATACTTGTTGAGGAGCTCGGGCCCCTTGACGTGCAGGAAAAAGCTCCGAATGTCCTTGCCCGTTAAATGCCCCAGCTTCTTGGCGATCGAGTTGGCAACGGCCTTGGCGATCAAGGTCTTGCCGCAGCCTGGAGGGCCGTATAGCAGGACGCCCTTGGGCGCCCGCAGCTTGTGCTCTTTGAAGAGATCGGCGTGGAGGAAGGGGAGTTCGACCGCGTCCTGGATCTGCTCGATCTGATCGTGCAACCCGCCGATGTCGTCGTAGCTGATGTCCGGAACCTCTTCCAGAACCAGTTCCTCGACCTCGGACTTCGGGAGCTTTTCGAGGAGGTAGCCCGACCGCGCGTCATAGAGCAGATGGTCCCCGACGCTGAGCCGCTGGGAAAGAAGCGGCTCGGCGAGCTCGGCCACACGCTCTTCATCGGTGCGCAACGTGATGGTCGCGCGCCGCCCGTCGAGATTGTCCTTCAGGCGGACCACCTCGCCCTGCACGTCAAACCCGCAGGCTTCGATAACGTTCAACGCCTCGTTCAGGATCACTTCCTGGCCCTTGTGCAACGTCTTGACGTTGATGGCCGGGTGGAGATTGACTTTTAATTTCCGGCCGGTGACGTAGACATTGACGGTCTGGTCCTTATTGGCGCTGGTGAAGATGCCGTAGGTGGACGGCGGCGCCGTGAGCTTTTCCACCTCGGCCCGCATGGCTTCGATCTGGGCCTTGGCGTCCTGGAGCGCATCGGTCAACCGTTCGTTTTGCCGGTTCGTCTGTTCCATCTGATGACGCGCTTGATGCAGGCGGCGCACCTCCTCCTCCAGGGAGCGGATCTGCACGAGGAGTTTTTCTTTCTCTCTCTCCTGTTCGTCCTTCATGGTGCCCTCTGCGCCGTGGTCATCGGAAAGACGCTCGGTCAGCTTCTTGACTGTGTTCCGGATGGAACTCAAGCGACCCGGGGTCTTCTTCATCTCGGCCATGGATGCTGCTCTCCGACAACCGTGCCCGATCGTCACCTCGCAGTTGTGAACTCATTCTAGCATCGCACCCCTGAACGGTCAACCTGACAGGCCGCGCAGACCACACATGCTGCTACAGATCGAGCGCGGTCAACAACTCGCGAGCGGCGCGCTCGACATCATCGGCCGCCATCACGCTGCCGACGACCGCCACGCCGTGCGCGCCCGCTTTCACCACCTCGCGGACGCGAGGCGCTGTGACGCCGCCGATGCCGAAGAGCGGAATCCGGCACCGGAGCCGCGCGCGCTCCAGCTCGCCTAACCCGATCGGAGGGCCGAAGGCGCGCTTGGACGGCGTCCCGAAGATCGGGCCAAGCACGATGAAATCGGCTCCATCCGTCTCGGCGCGCGCCGCTTCGTCGGCGGAGTGCGCGGATACTCCGATCAAGCGGTCCGGCCCCAGCAACCGTCGCACGGCTGCTGGGCGTAGCCCCGCCGCCGGCAGATGGGTCCCGTCGCTCCCGGCAGCGAGGCAGACGTCCGCCCGGTCATTGACGAGCACCCTGGCGCCGTACGACCTCGCCAGGTCGGTCAGCTCACGCGCCAACGCCAGCAACGGACGCGTCGGTAGATCCTTCTCACGTAACTGGACAGCGCGCACGCCCGCCCGCAACGCGGCGCTCACGACTTCCTGAAGGGGACGACCGCAGGCCTGGTGACGGTCGGTGACGAGGTAGAGTGAGAAATCCACCCTTGCCATGAAGGCTGGCTATAACATGCCTTCGATCGGGCTGCTGGCAGTGGCGTAGAGTTTGCGCGGAATCCGTCCGGCCTTGAACGCCATCCGCCCGGCCCACACTGCGTACTTCATGGCCTCGGCCATCAGGATGGGCTCTTTCGCGCCGGCGATGGCGGTATTCATCAGGACCGCGTCGGCGCCGTACTCCATCGCCAGGGCGGCATCCGAGGCCGTGCCGACGCCCGCATCGACGATGACCGGCACGTTCACGGACTCCATGAGGATTTTCAGGTTGTACGGGTTGCGGATCCCTAGACCCGAGCCGATCGGCGCGGCCAGCGGCATCACAGCCGGACAGCCGACGTCCACGAGCCGCTTGGCAACGATCGGATCGTCGTTGGTGTAAGGAAAGACGATGAAGCCTTCCTTGACTAGAATCTTCGCCGCCTCGATCAGTCCCGCCGTATCGGGGAACAACGTACGCTCGTCACCGATCACTTCCAGCTTCACCATATCGGACACGCCGGCGGCCCGGGCGAGTCGCGCGTAGCGCAGGGCGTCCTCCACGGTGTAGCAGCCTGCCGTGTTGGGCAGGATCTTGTATTTCTTCGGGCTGATGTGGTCGAGGAGGTTCTCGGACTTCCGATCCGTAATATTGACCCGGCGTACGGCCACCGTCACCACGTCCGCGCCCGACGCCTCGATGGCCTTCTGGGTCTCGACGAAATCCTTGTACTTGCCTGTGCCGACCCAGAGTCGGGAGCGGAACTCGATGCCCGCGATCGTCAACTGATCATTCATGATATGTGTCCTCCCCGCCGCCGATGAATCCGATGACTTCCACACGGTCCCCATCGCGCAGCGGTGTGCCCCGGAACGTCTGACGGTCCACGACCGTGAGGTTCAACTCCACAGCGACCCGTTCGGCGGGAATGCCCAGGTCGGCCAGGAGTGAAGCGACCGAGTGCCCATCCGCCACCTCACGAGGTTCTCCATTCACGGTGATGTGCATGGCAAAAAGATCATATCATACGCCTCTGAAACAGTGTCAACAGCGCAGGCCCCGCACCATCGCAGTGGGAGGGGGTTCGTCGTATAA
>DASQRT010000146.1:0-2539 GCA_035642795.1 Nitrospirales bacterium | reverse complement strand
CGGAAGGGGGCCTGGCCGTCGCGCTCGCCGAGTCGTGCCTGTCGGCGACGAACGGGCCACTGGGCGCGGAGATCGTGTTGGATAGTCACGGGCTGCGGCGGGACAGCCTCCTGTTCGGCGAGTCCCAGTCCCGGATTATTCTCTCCGTCAAATCGACCGATCGTGAGAAAATAGAGGCGATGGCGAGGCAAGAACACGTGCCGTACTCGGTTCAGGGGTTCGTTAGCGGCCGACGGCTGATGATTTCCATCCGCGACGATCGGGGCCGGATGGCCCTCTGGATTGACCGGTCGTGCGACAAACTTGATAGAATATGGCGAGGGGCGCTCCGGGCCGCCCTGGAAACCGGGGAAAGAGGACACGCATGAGAGAGGTCAGTGCCTTCATCACCCCCGACAAATTCCACGACGAATGTGCCGTCGTTGGCGTGTACGGGCACAAGGAAGCGGCGAACCTCGCCTATCTCAGCCTGTACTCCCTGCAGCACCGCGGCCAGGAGAGCTCCGGCATCGTCTCCAACGACGGCGAGCAGTTCCATTGGGAAAAGGGCATGGGGCTCGTCGCCGACGTCTTCACCAAGGACCGGCTGAAGCGCCTGCTCGGTCGGTCGGCGATCGGCCACAACCGGTATTCCACGGCCGGCTCCAGCGACCTCAAGAACGCCCAGCCGCTGGTCGTCAACTTCGCCTTCGGCAACCTGGCCCTAGCCCACAACGGCAACCTGATCAACGCCCAGATGCTCCGCAACGAACTGGAAGCCTACGGCGCCATCTTCCAGTCCACGTCAGACAGCGAGGTGATCATCCATCTGATCGCGCAGTCCAAAGAGAGTTTGCTGCTGGATCGCATCTTCGACGCGCTCAACCAGGTGCGCGGCGCGTTCTCCATCACGCTGCTCGCCGACAACGGGCTGATCGCCGCCCGCGACCCCTGGGGGTTCCGGCCCCTGTGCCTGGGGCGGATCAAGGACGCCTGGGTCGTGGCATCAGAGACCTGCGCCTTCGACCTGATCGGCGCCGAGACCATCCGCGACGTCGAGCCGGGTGAACTGATCCTGATGGATGACAAGGGCCTCCACTCCTACCATCCCTTCCCCAAGGTCAAGCCGGCGATGTGCATCTTCGAGCACATCTACTTTGCCCGTCCTGACAGCAAGATTTACGGGAACAACGTGTACGCCTCCCGCAAGGCGCTGGGCCGCCAGCTCGCCAAGGAGTCCCACGTGCCGGCCGACATCGTCATCGCGGTGCCCGACTCGGGCGTGCCGGCCGCGCTAGGGTACGCCGAAGGGGCGAACATTCCGTACGAGCAGGGCCTGATCCGCAACCACTACGTGGGCCGGACTTTCATCGAACCGGAGCAACGTATCCGGCACTTCGGCGTCAAGGTCAAGTTGAATGCCGTGCATGAGGTCCTAGAAGGCAAGCGGGTGGTCGTGGTGGACGATTCCATCGTGCGTGGGATTACGAGCCGCAAGATCGTCAAGATGATTCGCCACGCAGGGGCCAAGGAGATCCACATGCGGATCTCGTCCCCACCAGTCATCTCGCCGTGCTTCTACGGGATCGACACGCCGACCAAGAAAGAGCTGATCGGCTCGACGCATTCGATCGAGGAGATCCGCAAGTACATCACCGCCGACTCGCTCGCCTACCTGAGCCTGGAAGGGCTCCTGGCCGCCGCGCCCGGGAACGGCGAGCGCTACTGTAACGCTTGCTTCACCGAGAACTATCCTATTCCCTTCACCAAAGCCGAGGAATTGCAATTGGGTCTCTTTGACCGTCCGTGATGGACGTGAGGGAATTGACCTCACGGATCAGCCGCCGATTCGTCCTTATCCTTGCCCTGGCCCAGCTTCTTCTGATCTACGCCTGGATCGTTGAGCCGAATTGGCTCGAAGTCACGAGCCATGAGGCGTGGTTCAAGAACCTCCCGGAGGAGTTCAACGGCCTGGTGGTCGCCCATCTGTCGGATTTGCACATCCGGAAGTATGGTGCCCGGGAGCGGCGGGTTGTGACGCGCCTGGCTGAGTCCAAGCCTGGCATGATCGTGATTACCGGCGACCTCACGCTGGAGGAGAGCGACCCGGCAACCATTCGGCAGTTCCTGACAGCCCTGCGCGATCTGAAGCCGACCTTCGGGGTCTGGGCTGTGCTTGGCAACTACGATCACTGGAACCCGCCGGCATCCAGTAAGGCCGCAATCCGGCAGTTCTACAACAACGCCGGCGTCGCGCTCCTGGTCAACGAAGGAGGGCGCATCGGCCGGGACCTGGACACCCTCTCGTTGATCGGGGTGGACGACCCCTTTTCGGGGTACTCTAACCTGGGCGAGTCGCTCAAGGGCATGCAACGCACCCCGTTCGCGGTCTTGCTGACGCACTCGCCGGAAATCTTCATGAAGGCCGATCTCATCAAATTTGATCTCGTGCTGGCCGGGCACACGCATGGGGGACAGGTCCGTCTGCCCGGCGTCGGCGCGCTGTGGCTGCCCGCAGGCAGCGAACCCTTTGAATCGGGGTGGTTCTACGGCCAGTACG
>DASQRT010000145.1:0-5454 GCA_035642795.1 Nitrospirales bacterium | reverse complement strand
GACCAGAGTGGAAGGCGTCACCCTTACCGCCCGCCCCTGATTCGCCGCCTTTTCACGCCATTCGCTTATTGCCTGGCTCACTCGAACCCGATATAATCCGAGCCTCACGAGACCTCATCCATGGGACGCACCGGCATCACTCTTACTCGGTTTATCATCGAGACCCAGGCCGGATATCCGGCCGCCACCGGTGAGTTTTCCGCCCTGCTGGCCCAGATCGGCCTGGCGGGGAAGCTCATCGCCCACGACCTGCGCCGCGCTGGCCTGATCCATATCCTGGGGACCACGGGGGGCGTCAACGTCCAGGGCGAAATCGTCAAGAAGCTGGACGTGATCGCCAACGAGACCTTCATCAAGGTCTTCCAGTACAGCGGGCTGGTGTGCGCGCTGGCGTCGGAGGAGATGGAGAAGCCGGTCCAGCTTCCCGAGAACTGGCCCCACGGCAAGTACATGCTGCTGTTCGACCCCTTGGACGGGTCGTCCAACACCGACGTGAACATGCCGCTGGGGGCGATCTTTTCCATCCTGCGCTACGAGGGGAAAGGCGGGCTGCCGTCCGCACCGGAGCTTGTCCGCAAGGGGACGGAGCAGGTGGCGGCCGGCTATCTGATGTACGGGTCCAGCACGATGCTGGTCTTCACGTTAGGCCAGGGCGTCAATGGGTTTACGCTGGACCCCGGGATCGGGGAATACCTGCTCTCCCACGAGAACATTCGGATGCCGGCCAGAGGCAAGGTCTATGCCGTCAACGAGGGCAATTATCACAAATGGCCGGCCGGCACGCGCCGGTATATCGATCATCTCAAGGAATCGGACAAGGCGACGGGGCGGCCGTACTCGTCGCGATACTCGGGGTGCCTGGCCGCCGACGTGCACCGTATCCTCCTCAGCGGGGGGATCTACCTGTATCCCGGCGAGACGGACAAGCCGGAAGGGAAGCTGCGCCTGCTGTATGAGGCGAATCCGCTGGCGATGGTCGTGGAGCAGGCGGGAGGGCGCGCCAGCACCGGCACCATGCGCATCCTCGAGGTTGAGCCGAAGGCCCTGCACCAGCGGGTGCCGCTGCTGATCGGTAGTGCGGAAGATGTCAGCCTGGCTGAGTCATTCATCCAAGGCAAAAAACAATAGAGGGAAGACCATGACGAACCGTGTGCGCGAAATCCTCGGTTGGTACAGTGCGGATAACGCCGGCGTGAAGACGAACCTGGCGCGCGTTCTGAACCACGGTACGCTGAAGGGGACCGGCAAATGCCTGATTCTGCCGGTGGACCAGGGCTTCGAGCACGGCCCGGCCCGGAGCTTCGCGGTCAATCCGCCGGGCTACAATCCCCGGTACCACTTCGAGCTGGCGATCGAGGCCGGCTGCAACGCCCACGCCGCGCCGCTCGGGTTCCTGGAGGCGGGCGCAGCGGAGTTCGCGGGCGAGATTCCGCTGATCCTGAAGCTGAACAACCACGATGTCCTCCATGAGGACAGAGACCCGGCGCCGGCGGTCACGGGCAGTGTGCGCGACGCGCTGCGGCTCGGCTGCGTGGCGGTGGGGTTCACTATCTATCCTGGGTCGTCGCACTGCAAGGGCATGTACGAGCAGGCTCGCGAGATCGGCGAAGAAGCCAAACGGCATGGCTTGGCGTTCGTGATCTGGTCCTATCCACGTGGCAGCCAGATCAGCAAGGAAGGCGAGACGGCGCTCGACGTCGTCGCCTATGCGGCCCAGATCGCGGCCCAGTTGGGCGCCCACATCATCAAGGTGAAGCTGCCGACCGATCACCTGGAGCAGGCGGCGGCGAAGAAGGTGTACGAGGCGCAACAGATTTCGATCAAGACGCTGGCCGAGCGGGTCCGGCACGTCGTGCAGTCCGCCTTCGACGGGCGCCGCATCGTGATCTTCTCCGGCGGGGCCACCAAGGACGACGACAACGCCCTCTTCGAAGAAGCCCGGGCGATCCGCGACGGGGGCGGGTTCGGGTCCATCATCGGGCGCAACTCCTTCCAGCGCAAGAAAGCCGACGCGCTCAAGCTGCTCCGGACGATCTCTGGAATCTATGCCGGGACTATCACATAAAACAACACTGGCGCTCGGCCTGCTCCTGATCGGGATAGGCGTTATCTTGGGGCTGGTCGTCGCCTCCGACCTGGGGTGGCTGCCGATCGGGCACGCGGTGCCGGAGGCCCCGAGCGCGCCGAGGACGGTTGCCGTGCCTCCGCCGTCGGCGGGCGGGGCCGACCACAATTTCGTCGAGGTCGCCAAGATGGTGACGCCGACCGTCGTGAACATCTCCACAACCCGGATCAACCGGCTTCCTGAGGGCCATAGCTTCGGACCGTTCGAGGATCCCTTCTTCCGGCGGTTCTTCGGCGACGAGTTCTTCCGGCGGCGGTTCGAGGCCCCCCAGGACCGCCGCGAGCGCAGCCTGGGGTCCGGCGTGATCGCCGATCCCAGAGGGTACATCATCACGAACAACCACGTGGTCTCGAAGGCGGACGAGATCCGCGTCCTGCTCTCGGACAAGCGGGAGCTCAAGGCCAAGGTGGTGGGCACCGATCCCAAGACCGACATCGCGGTCATTCAGGTGGAGGCCAAGGACCTGCCAATCATCCCTTGGGCCGATTCCGACAAACTTCAAGTAGGCGAGTACGTGCTGGCCATAGGCAACCCCTTCGGCCTCAACCAGACGGTGACGATGGGGATCGTCAGCGCTGTGGGCCGCGCCAACGTCGGCATCGCCGAGTACGAGGACTTCATCCAGACCGACGCGGCGATCAATCCGGGCAACTCCGGCGGCGCGCTGGTCAACGCGCGTGGCGAGCTCATCGGCATCAATACGGCCATCTTCAGCCAGAGCGGCGGCTATATGGGGATCGGCTTCGCCGTGCCGAGTAACATGGTCCGGTCGGTGATGGAGCAGTTGCTCAAGGGGGGCAAGGTCGTCCGTGGGTACCTCGGCGTGTCGATCCAAGAGCTGACCCAGGACCTCTCCAAACAGTTCGGCGTGTCCGAGACCAAGGGCGTCCTGATCAGCGACGTCCTGGCCGACAGCCCGGCCAGGCGCGCCAGGCTGGAGCGGGGGGACGTGATCATCGAGTTCGACGGGCGGATCGTCGAGAATCCCACTCAGTTCCGCAATCTCGTGGCCCAGACGCCCATCGGCAAGAAAGCGCACATTAGGCTGATCCGGAACGGGCAGACCAAAGAGCTCGACGTGACGATCGCTGAGCAGCCTAAGACCATGGTCCAGGCGGAAAGCCCGGGGGACGGCAACGAGGAGGCGCGGTCCTCGGGCGCGTTCGCCGGCCTGGACGTGCGCGAACTGACCCCTGAGCTGGCCCGCCGGTTCAACCTTGCCCGTGATGACCAGGGGGGCGTTGTGGTGGCGCGCGTGGCCGACGGCAGTCCGGCCGGCGAGGCCGGCGTGCAGGTCGGCGACGTCATCACGGAAGTCAACCGCAAGCCGATCGTGACCCTCCGCGACTTTCAGAACGTGACGGACAAGCTCTCGTCCAAAGATCCCGCTCTCGTGCTCGTGCACCGCAACGGCCGAAACCTCTATCTCACGATACACCCCTAAGTACCTCCCCCGCCGCTTTTGAAAGTCTAGGGTTTCGGCATGGCCTATGGTATTATGAGCAAATCGTGAAAGGGGGTGGCAGTATGGTGCTCCGTGCGACGTTTGTCGTTCTCTGCATCGTGCTTAGTCTTGCCCTATTTTCGAGCGGTGAGGAGTACGGATGGATTTGGGCGGCGACAGTCGGCGTGGTCGTCGCCGGCACTGTCCTGGGGATCGAATACACGTTGCGGAAAGCGAAGCCCGGCGTGCTGCTGGGCGGCGCGGCAGGCCTTGCGTGCGGCCTGCTCCTGGCAGGCCTGACCGCCTGGGCCCTGGAGGCTACAGTCCCGGACTTTGAATCCGTCCCGGTCCTTGGCTTCCTGCTGCTGGCGGCCTTTCCCTATCTCGGCCTCATCTACGGCGTCAAAATTCTTACGGCAGCAGGTATCCTTGGTCAGCTAGGAACGTTCGAAACGGGGGGCACGGCTTCGACAAGCAACAAGATTCTCGATACCAGCGTCATCATCGACGGCCGGGTAGCCGATCTCTGCGAGACGGGATTTCTGGAGGGGGCGTTCATCTTGCCGCAGTTCATCCTGAACGAGCTCCAGCACATCGCCGATTCCTCCGATCCGCTCAAGCGGGGGCGCGGCCGGCGTGGCCTGGACGTGCTCAACAAGATTCAGAAGATGGTGGACATCGAGGTGCGCATCGTCGAGGAGGATTTCCCCCACATCAAGGAAGTGGACTCCAAGATCGTGGTCCTGGCCAAGAAGATGAACGCCAAGGTGATCACCAACGACCTGAATCTCAGCAAGGTAGCTGAACTGCAGGGCGTCCGGGTGCTGAACATCAACGAGCTGTGCAACGCCTTGAAGCCCGTCGTGCTGCCGGGTGAGCAGCTGCGCGTGTTCGTGCTCAAGGAAGGGAAGGAGGCCGGGCAGGGCGTGGCCTACTTGGATGACGGTACCATGATCGTGGTGGACAACGCGAAGCGGTTCATTGGCTCGAACGTGAACGTGGTGGTCACCAGCGTCTTGCAGACGCAGGCGGGGCGGATGATCTTCGCTCGGCTGAAGGAAGAGACTGAAGGCCAGGAAGTGCCGGTGGCCCGCAGTTGAATGCACGCCAGCGCACAGCGAAGGGCCGGGTTGTCGCCGTCATCCCGGCCGGCGGCACCGGCACACGGATGGGCGCGGACGTTCCCAAGCAGTTTTTACCGCTGGGGGGCGTCCCGATGCTCCTCCACTCGCTTCGGGCGTTCGACCGCGCGCCGAGTGTGGACGCGGTCATCCTGGTCGTGCCGCGCGAGGAGCGGCAGCGCGCCCTGACCGACGTCATCGAGCGGTACGGCGTCAAGAAGGTGCAGAAGGTCGTCGCCGGCGGGGAGACCCGCCAGCAATCCGTGTACAACGGCTTGAAGGAAACCGACCCCGACGTCGAGATCGTGGTGGTCCACGACGCGGTGCGGCCCTTTGTCACGGAAAATCTTATCGAGCAGTCGATCGAAGCGGCGCGCAAAGGAGGAGGCGCGATCGTGGCGGTGCCGATGAAGGACACGCCCAAGCAAGCCGGTCCAGACCGGCAGATCCAGCGGACGCTTGAGCGTAACGAGCTGTGGCTGGCCCAGACCCCGCAAACCTTCCGGCGGGATCTGTTGCTGGAAGCCTACGAGAAAGCTGCGATCGAGCGCCTACAGGCGACCGATGATGCAGCCCTGGTGGAGCGATTGGGACACAAGGTCGGGATCGTCGCGGGTAGTTGGGAGAATATGAAGATCACGGAGCCGGAGGATCTGGTCATCGCCGAGGCGATCCTGGCCAGTCGGAAAGGACGTTAAACGTTATTCGTTAATCGTGAACTGCGACTTAAGTTTAGTAGTACGATTAACGTTTAACGAATAACG
>DASQRT010000144.1:0-3411 GCA_035642795.1 Nitrospirales bacterium | reverse complement strand
TCCACGCCATTCTGGAGGAGCAGGGCGTCGGGTCCGGGAAGGAAGTCGTGTGCTACTGTACGGGCGGGGTCCGCTCGGCCTGGCTCTACTTCATCCTGGAGCTGGCCGGCTACGAGAAGGTGAGGAATTATCCGGGCTCGTGGTGGGAATGGGGGAACGATTACACCCTCCCGGTGGTGAACCTCAAGGAACAACAGCGGCCGCCGATCCAGCGCACCATGCCCAACAAACCGCCCTCCGTCCATTGAACGAGGGGCGCACGCTCCCTCCATTGATGCGCTTCCAGGATCTCGTCACGGTCTTCGAACGGCTTGAGGCCACCACCAAGCGCCTTGAGATGTTCGAGATCCTGGCCGAGCTTTTCCGTCAGACGACACCAGACGAGATCGCTCCGATCATTTACATGAGCCAGGGCAGCCTCCTGCCGGCGTTCCACGGCTTGGAGCTCGGCATGTCCGAGAAGCTCCTGACCCGGGCCCTGGCCCAGGCGACCCAGCGCGCGCCCGAGGACGTGCTCGCCCATTTCAAAGGCACCGGCGACCTGGGCACGACGGCCGAGGCGCTCCTGGCCGGGCGGGCCGGTGAGGGGCTGACGGTGGCCCAGGTGTACGATGAGTTGCTGCGCATCGCCCGCACGAGCGGAGAAGGCTCCGTCGAGAAAAAGCTGTGCAGTCTGGCGGACATCCTGTCGCTCGCCTCGCCAAGCGAGGCCAAGTACATTGCGCGGTTCGTCCTCGGGCGGCTCCGCCTGGGCGTGGGTGATGCGACCGTTCTGGAAGCGCTGGCGCTCGCCAAGCTGGGGAGCCGCGAGTTCAAGCCCGACCTCGAACGTGCCTACAACCTCTGCTCTGACCTGGGTCGTGTTGGCGAGGTGGCGAGCAATGGAGGGCGTGAGGCCATCGCCAAGATCGCCGCACAGGTGGGCTATCCGATTCGCATGGCCCTCAGCGAGCGGGTCCCAGGCCCCGAGGAGATTATCGCGAAGATCGGCCGTTGCGCCGTCGAACCGAAGCTGGACGGCTTTCGCTGCCAGATTCACAAGGACGGCGAACGGATCGAGATCTTCTCCCGCAACCTGGAACGCACGACGCCGATGTTTCCCGACCTCGTCGAAGCGGTCAAACGGCAAGTGCGGGCCCGGGAGATCATCTTCGAAGGCGAGGCGCTGGCGTTCGACGAGGGCACCGGGGAGCTACTCCCCTTCCAGACCACGATCCAGCGCAAGCGCAAGCACGGTGTGGAGGACTACGCCAAGGAGTTCCCGCTGAAGCTGTACGTGTTCGATCTCTTGTACGTGGACGGTGAGGATTGGACGCCGCGGCCGTATCGCGAGCGCCGGGCGGAGCTCGTGGCCCGCATTGCGAAGGACACGGTCATCGAGCCGGCTGAGATGGAAGAGACGGACGATGCGTCGCGGCTACGGGTGATCTTCGAGTCCGCCGTCACGCGTGGACTTGAAGGCATCATGGCCAAACGGCCGGACTCGCCTTACGCCGCCGGCGCGCGAAACTTCAATTGGATCAAGCTCAAGCGGAGCTATAAGGGCGAGCTGTCCGATACGGTGGATCTTTGCCTGGTCGGGTACTTCCGCGGCGGCGGGAAGCGGGCCCGGTTCGGCATCGGGGCCGTTCTGGCTGCGGCCTACGATCCCGCGTCGGACAGCTTCAAGACCGTCAGCCGGATCGGGACCGGCTTCTCCGACGAGGAATGGGTGCAGTTGCGGGAGCGGCTCGACGAAGTCACGGTCGGGCACAAACCGGCCCGGGTGGATTCGAGGATGGAGCCGGACGTGTGGGTCCAGCCCACGTACGTCGTCACCGTGGCGGCGGACGAGATCACCCGCAGCCCCCTGCATACGTGTGGCGCCGACGCCGAGGGGGTCGGCTACGCGTTACGCTTCCCGCGGGTCCAGGGATTTCTCCGCGCGGACAAGAATCCGGAGGACGCCAACACGGTGCAAGACATCATCGCCCTGTACGAGCAGCAGCGTCGGGTGAAACTGGAATGAATCCGGCTACGCGCGTAATCCGTATAAGAAGGCAAAGTCGTTCCAAGTGTGCTTGACACCGAAAAAATCCCCGTGCTAGGGTGGGGCCACTCTTACAAATCAAACGGTTGGATCGACTGAACAGTAGGGTAGTCCATAAGGGGACGCGGATAACGTTCAAGAAGGAGGTGCCGGTCATGATGCGTAATCTTGTAGTTGTTGTGCTTCTTCTCGGTGCTCTGGCGTTCGTCGTAAACGGGGTGTCCTGGGCGGCCATGTCGCACGCGGCTGAAGCCGTCGAGCACACCGAAGAAGCCATCTCACACGGTAAGCAGGGACATGCAGATGTTCTGGTGAAGCATGCCGAGACGGCGTTGAAGCACGCCGAGGCGTCGCAAAAAGAAAAAGCCAACATGCACATGGATGAGGGCATCAAGCATCTGAAAGTGGCCATTGCTGAGGGCAAGAAAGGCGATGCGGCCGGCGGCGTGAAGCATGCCGAAGAGGCGCTGATGCACATCAAAGAGGCGGCGAAGTAAGCATCCTCACCTCCCGACGAAAAGGAACAAGTGAACGGGCAGGGGGAACGCTCCCTGCCCGTTCTCGTTTGAGGACTATGAAAGTCGGCTACTTCCAGTTTGCCCCGGTCTTCGGGGGCATCAAGCGCAACCTCGACACCGTAGCTAATCGTCTTGCACAGGTGGAGTGCGATCTCTTGGTCCTGCCGGAGCTGTTCAACACCGGCTACCAGTTCGTGTCACTTGATGAAGCTAAGGCTCTGGCCGAGGACATTCCTGGAGGCCTCACTACCGAACGGCTGCTGAAGCTCGCCACCGAGCGGCGCATGCACCTCGTCGCCGGCCTGGCGGAGCGGGCGGGGAATCGGCTCTACAACTCGGCTGTCTTGGTGGGGCCCGCCGGACTGATCGGCGTCTACCGAAAGACGCATCTCTTCTTCGAGGAGAACCTGTTCTTTTCGCCCGGCGACACGGGATTTCCCGTGTTCGACATCGGACCAGCGCGGGTGGGGCTGATGGTGTGCTTTGATTGGTTCTACCCGGAGTCGGCGCGAACACTGGCCTTGAAGGGCGCGGACATCATTGCCCATCCATCCAACCTCGTGCTACCGCACTGCCCAGACTCCATGGTCACGCGCTGCCTGGAGAACCACGTGTTCGCGGTGACGTGCAACCGCGTCGGCTGGGAAGAGCGCGGCGGAAAGAAGCGGCTGACCTACATCGGGAACAGTGAAGTCGTCACGCCGGACGGGGAGATCCTCCAGCGCGCGAAGCCCGATCAGGAAACGCTGGCCATCGTCGAGATCGACCCGCTGGAAGCCCGCAACAAGAAAATCAATCCGTACAATGACCTCCTTGCCGGCCGCCGCCCCGAGCTCTATACCAAGTAATATCCCTTTCCACGGT
>DASQRT010000143.1:0-3694 GCA_035642795.1 Nitrospirales bacterium | reverse complement strand
CTAGCAACAATGACAAGAAGAGCGAAACTTACACGCTGAAATAGCTTGGCATGCCATGTAACTACTTGAAAATGGAGCGGGAAACGGGATTTGAACCCGCGACCCTCGCCTTGGCAAGGCGATGCTCTACCACTGAGCTATTCCCGCCCCGATCGCAGGAGAAGCGGAATTATACGGGCATCACGCGAGAAGCGTCAAGGCGCGGAGACGGGCTAACGGGCAATCGGCAGGATGAGCAAGCTTGGCGTCGAGCCGTCGGCTGGCGGAGGGCCGGACTTACCCAGGGGAACCGAGAACCCGGCAGCGTGGGTATGCCCGCCCCCGCCGTACTTCACGGCGATCTTCGCCACATCGGTTCCGCCCCGCTCCGAGCGCAGGCTGAAGTGCCGCAGACCGTGACGGTCATACCAGATCAGGCAGAACGGACGGCCGGGCGAAAGCTGCTCGCCGATCTGGCTGGTCAGGATCGCGCTGTGCGCACAGGGGACCGTTTCTCCCTCGAATTGGACCCATACCACGTGCCGGATGATCTTCTTGACCAATTCGTGTTCATAGCGGAGGATGGCGCGCCCTTCTTGCTCAAGCCTTTCCTTCTCCAACGAGTCCCAGACCTTGAAATCATAGGGGTAGGAGTTCAATCCCGCGCTGATTTCGCGGCTGTTGGGAAGCTTCCACGCCCACAGGTCTTTGTCCTGCACGTATTGTAAGAGCCAGGGGGGCGCGGTGCCGTGGGCCCACTCCCAGGCGAGCACGGCACCGCTCTTTTCCAGATCAAAATGGGCGTACGGCAGTCCTCCAAGCGCCTCTTTGGCCGTGATATGGTGGTCTAAGACTTGGAGGGCCGCTGCCTCCTTCGCCATCTCCTCTAAGATCGGCCGAGGATAACTGAAGTCCACGATCATCACCCGACGCCCAGCGCAGCTGACAGGAGGCGGGAGCCCATGGTCGGCGGCAATGAACTCGGCCGAAGGATACCGCTTCCAGATAGCCCAGGCGGCACCGAACCCGTCGGTGCACTCGGCATGGTAGAGGACGAGATCAGGAACCATCATGCGTAGCATACCATGCCCTCGCCGAGAGAAAAAGAGACCGAACGATTTACTTGATCGCCCTTGGTGTGATACAAAAATTCTCATGGCGCTCGATCATGCGCTCCTCATTCCCGCGGCCCTCGGATATCAGTAGGTCGTCGGTGGCTCAGCGTGACCGCGACTGGCCCGGGTATACCCAGTGGTACATCTGCCCTGTTTGCAGCTCGCTGTGGACCCCTTGCGATTCCGGTGTCGCCGCTATCAAGCGCTCCCTATTGATCTCCGCACCTCAGGCCTCGCCGGCCACCCCGCCCCTGCGCTGCCCCGTGTGCACCGGCACGCTGGAAGGCAGCACCTACGAAATTTAAGGGGCTGGCACTTTCCTCAAAGCGGCTGGACAAGCCAACATTCCCGTGTGTACACTGCCACCATGCAAGTACATTCGGCTTTGTCGAAAGCTGACGGCACCGCGGACGCCCTCGATGAGGTGTGTCGCGAGATCACGTCCCGCTTGGGCGGACGATCGGGAGACCTGGCATTCGCGTTTTTCTCCCCCAACCACGCCGACTCTGCCGATCTCATCGTGTCAACCATCCGCGAAAGGCTTCGGCCGAAAGTCCTCCTGGGGTGCTCGGCCGAAAGCGTGATCGGGGGCACGCAGGAGGTAGAGGGCCAGTCGGCCCTGTGCCTTTGGGTTGGACATCTGCCGGGGACCACCCTCACGCCGTTCCACCTCGAATTCGTGCAGACCGGCGAGGCGTTCACCGTGTCCGGCTGGCCTCAGGACATGCCGACACTGGACCAAAATCCGTCCTTTCTGGTCCTCGCCGAGCCCTTCACCACGCCGGCCGAGGCCTTTCTCGGAGACTTAGCCGAGCGCTTTCCCGGCGCCTCGGCCATCGGCGGCATGGCCAGCGGCGCTCAGGAGCCCGGCGCGAACCGTCTCCTCTTCAACGACACAGTCGAGGACGCCGGCGTCGTCGGCGTGGCCGTGACCGGGGCCGTCTGCATCCGAACCGTCGTATCCCAGGGCTGCCGGCCGATCGGCGACCGTTTCATGATCACGCAAGCCGAACAGAACGTCATCCACGAGCTCGGCGGGAAACCGGCCTTGGAACGCCTGCGTGAAGTCTTCTCCTCACTTTCCTCCGCCGAGCAGCACCAGGCCGAGCGCGCGCTGCACCTGGGGATCGTCATTGACGAGCACAAGGACAAGTTCGAGCGCGGGGACTTCCTGATCCGCAACCTGATCGGGGTCGACCAGAAGACCGGCAGCTTGGCGTCGGCCGACCATGTCCGGGTCGGGCAGACCGTGCAGTTCCAGATCCGGGACGGCGCCTCCGCCAGCGAAGACCTGCGTGCGTTACTGACCGGCGAGAGCGAAGACACGCACGCTGGCGATCCCATCGGCGCGCTCCTGTTCAGTTGCAACGGGCGTGGCCAGCGGTTCTTCCGCACCCCCCACCACGACGTGACCGCCGTGCGTGAAAAGATGGGCGAGATCCCGGTCGGCGGCTTCTTCGCCATGGGCGAAATCGGCCCTGTGGGCGGGAACAACTTCCTCCACGGCTACACGGCCAGCGTCGCTCTGTTCTGCAAAAACGTCTGAGGCGGCCTCGTACCCGCGCTGCCCCTTGACCCTCGGAGAATCCCCGCCGTAGCATATGCCTGTTAGGCAAGATGTCTTCCGCAAGAGCAAGGAGGGCTTACCATGAAACTCCGTTGGCTCTCGTACCTCGGTGTGCTGGTCATCGCGGCAGCCGGTGTGGCGCTTGGACCGGCGTCAGCCTCCAACGTCCGGCAGCTCAGCGTGCAGGAAGTGAAAGCTGCACTGGATAAGGCGCCAAGCCTGCGCGAGAAGGGCTTCTTCCTGGTAGACGTGCGGACCGTCGAAGAGCACGACACCGGAGCGATTCCCGGCACCGACGTGAATATTGAATTCCGGGAGATCGCCAAGCGTCACAAGGAGATCGGCGCCAGCCTCAACGATCACATCGTCGTGTACTGCCAGTCCGGGAAACGGAGCAACATCGCCGCCGACACCTTGACCGAACTGGGCTACAAGAACGTCTACAGCATCCGCGGCAGCGTGAACGCCTGGCTGCAAGCCGGTTATCCGCTCGCCGGCGGGCGCCGTTGATCCGGCCACTCCTTCCGTTCCTGCTCCTGCTCGCGCTCTGGCCCCCCGTCGCGGCAGAGGCCCAGAGCGCTGCATCACCGCCCGTGGACGAGCCGCGCGTGCGTGCGCGGAGCCTCGGGGTAGACCTCGGCATCTATCCCACCGGCAAACTCAACGCCATCACTGACGTGCCCGGCGTTCGCGTCGGCCACACGACCCTGATCAGGGGAGACGGCAAGCTCGTGCCGGGTCAGGGCCCGGTCCGCACGGGCGTCACCGTGGTCATCCCCCGCGAGGACGTCTGGCACAAGAAGGTCCCAGCCGGAGCCTTCGTGCTGAACGGGACCGGCGAGATGACGGGGCTCGCCTGGGTAGAGGAGTCCGGCTTTCTCGAATACCCGATCGCCCTCACCAACACGCTCAACCTGCCCCGTGTCGCCAATGGCGTCATGAGCTGGATGATCAGCCGGTATCCCGAGATCGGCATCCGGGACGACACCCTCACGCCGGTCGTCGCCGAGTGCGACGACAGCCGGCTCAACGA
>DASQRT010000142.1:0-2801 GCA_035642795.1 Nitrospirales bacterium | reverse complement strand
GAGATCGAGATCGACCACAGCAGCGATGGCGCCGAACCGGCGGGTGAGTTTTTCAGTGACGATGCCTGGCATGCGGGCTACTGCGAGGCGCCGGGCTTGAGATGAACATCTGCCGGGATGCCGACCTTGAGGGCGCCGTCGGGATTCGCCACCGCCACTTTGACGCCGAAGACGAGCTGCACTCTGTCCTGCGCCGTCTGCACGTTTTTCGGGGTGAACTCCGCGGTCCTGGAGACATAGACAACCTTGCCGGGAAAGTCATGCCCGGGCATCCCATCCACCCTGACGACCACGTCATCGCCGATCCGGACGCGGGGAAGGTCGGCCTCTCCCAGATAAACCCAGGTGTAGAGGTTTTCGAGATCGGCCACGCTGACGATCGGGGAGCCAGGCCGGGCGTACTCTCCCGGCTCCTGGAGCTTCTCCGTCACGGTGCCGGCCACGGGGGACTTGACGGTGGTCCTCGCCAGGTCGAGCCGCCGTTGATCGCGCGCTGCTTGCAGGCGCGACACAGCCGCCAGCGCCTGGTCGATCTCTTCACGGCGGTAGCCGTGCGCCAGCAGCGCAAGCCGGGACTTCGCGGCGTCCACGCGCGCTCTGGCCACGTCCCGGTCGCGGTGCGCCACGTCCCGGTCATCGGGGGTGGCGATCTTCTGCGCCAGCATCTCCTCCACCCGGTTGACCCGCGCCTCCGCCTGGGTGAGCTGCGCTTCGGCCTCCTGGACCTGGTGCGACGCGGTCTCCACCTCTTCCTTTCTGTACCCGGCCGTCATCTCCGCCAGCTTGGCCCTGGCTTCCACCAGCGAGGCTTCGGTTTCTGCCAGCGCGATCCGGTAACTCTCAGGATCGATGACCGCCACGGTGTCGTCCTTCTTGACGGTGTCGCCCTGATCCACCGGCCGCGAGACGATCCTTCCGGCAACCTCCGGGGCCACGTCGACTTCCACCGCCTCGATGGTGCCCGAATAGGCAGGGCCGCCGGCCCCGCCTCGGGGGCAGCCGACAAGAAGAAAGCTGAGCAAACCGAGGGAAATGACCGTGGGGCCGCGCATATTGGGCGGATGGTACGAAATGCCTCGCCGGGCGTCAATACGGCCGCGAGCGGTTCCCTAAACAAGCACTTGACACAGATGACGCCAATCGCATATAAACACTACCCGGTCGTTGTGCCTACGTTCAGCCAAGGCACGCACCGTCGGAAGGAGGTGAGCGGCGCACTCTGGATTTCGGTCCGTGCTAGTTCCTACCCACTAGATGATTGAATCTCAGATGCTCTGAACCATATTGGGGGGTACCGGATGCATGTCCGTAAGAGATTTACTCTCCGCAACATCTCTCTGCTTTCCGCGGTAGCCATCCTGGCGATGGCGGCGTTCAGCGCGCCGGCCATGGCCGGAGACCCGGACTTCAAAGGCTGGTACGGGAATCTCGACCTTGCCCTGACCCAGCCGAACAGCCTGGATCAGCATTTCGCCAATCACGTCGATTTTTCCGGGTCTCAGACAACCGACGAGCGCCTCGTCATCGACAACGATGACGATCTCACCTGGCGCCTCGATGTTGGGTACAGCTGGGGCAAGAAAGGCAGGCTCCAGGTTTCCTACTGGCAGTTCGACAACGATGACAGCCAGGAGGACTCGCTAAACGGCGGCGTCTATCCGACCATCTTCGGGTACGGCACCAATGGCGGCATGTACATCTACAACTCCGCCGGTGTCGACTTCGAAGCCAGCTCCAGCGTGAAGGCCACCACATGGGACGTGGACTACATCCGTCCGATGTCGGCTGGCGACAAGTTCCACGTGGACTGGCTGGCCGGGTTGCGCGTGGCTGACTACGAAGAGACCCAGGACTTCGCGGGAACCGACGGGACCTACGACTACCTCCAGGGCAAGCACATCGACGCAAGCTCCTGGGGCTTCCGTTTCGGCGCGACGGCCGTCTTCGATTTCACGAAAATGTTTTCGATGGAAGCCGGAGCGGCCTTCTCGTTCCTGCAGGGCGAGACCGACGGAGACTCGTTCCAGAAGTTCGTCGGCTCCAGCACGGAGACCAACGAAGCCTCCGATAATCACATCCGCGGTCAGATCAACGACTACAACATCAAGGCGGTGTGGGACGTCGGCCCGGTCGACGTTTATGCCGGCTATTCGATGTCGGACTGGAGCGGCATCGTGACCGATCCGGTTCCGGGCAACGAGGGTGGTCACTTCGCCGCGGGACCGATCAGATCCCGGGGAAGGGACAATATCTCGTTCAACAGCTGGGATGTAGGCGTCAGGTGGCAGTTCGGCGGGAAGTAAAGTCGCTCCCGCAATTCAACCTGAACTCCTGAAAGGGCGGCCCGGGAACGATCCCGCGGCCGCCTTTTTTGCATCCATCCAACCAAACTCGGGAAGGGGCCTTCATGCGCTCAGTCGCGATGGCAAGAATGGCAGTCTTGTTCGGGCTGGTCCTGTTGCTGACCGTCGGCACGCTGTCGGCCGGGACCGACCCCTACACGGGGTGGTACGGCAACCTGGACCTCGCCCTCACGCAGCCCAACAGCCTCGATCAGCACTTCGCCAATTTCATCGATTTCTCCGGGGCGCAGGCAAAGGATCACCGCCTCGTCATGGACAACGATGACGACCTCACATGGCGTCTCGACCTCGGTTACAGCTGGGGAAAGATGGGCGCTCTCCAGGTGTCGTACTGGCAGTTCGACAACGACGACAGCCAGGGCGATTCGCTCAACGGTGCGGTCTACCCGACGATATTCGGCTACGGGACCAACGGGGGCATGTACGCCTATAACGCCG
>DASQRT010000141.1:0-8753 GCA_035642795.1 Nitrospirales bacterium | reverse complement strand
TCCGTGCGAGACCCTTCTCCGTGCCCTCCACGATGCCCTCGTCCCGCGTGCGTTGCACCAGTCCCGTGATCGCGTTGTTCAGGTCGTTGAGCAGCAGCACGATTGCGAAGTGGTCGTAGGCTTTCACAATCCGGCCGACCGTCCCCGCCGGCGTCATCACGCCCATGTCGGCGGCTAGGCCGTCCTTGCGGCCCTTGTTGATGACGATGCTGCGGTACCAGTTCGTGGGGTCCCGGCCGATCACCTGGGCGGCGACTGTGGGATAGGGCAGCTGCTCCTGCAGCTCGAGCAGGTCGCGCAGTCGGGTGGTCGCCACGGCCGTCTCCCGCAAGCGCGCGTTCTCTTCCTGCAGGCGCGCGATGTGCTGGCGAAGGGTCAGGTTCTCCTCGCGCATGTGCTGCAGTGCCAGGTACCGGTTCATGAGCGCGTCGATCTTCTGGTTGGCCGCCTCCATGAGGCGGAGCGGCACGGCGATGACGGCGGCCATGGGCCGGCCGATTACCATGAGGGATTCTTGGCGGGATTCCGGCAGGAGGAGCAGCGCGGCCACCAAAAAGACGAGCAACAGGAGGACGGCCCGCTTGCCTCCTGCGATCGATTGCAACGAAATCATGTCACCCGGCCGGGCCGCCGCATTACCGCGAGCTGCTGTACTGGGACATCACACTCACTTTGCGCAGCAGATCGAGTTCGTCGAGGATCTTCCCGACGCCCAACACCACGGAGGTGAGGGGGTCGTCCACCGTAATGATCGGCAAGCCCGTTTCCTCCCGCAGGCGCGTGTCCATCCCCCAGAGCATGGACCCCCCGCCCGTCAGCACGATCCCGCAGTCGATGATGTCGCCGGCCAGTTCGGGCGGCGTGTTTTCAAGGGCCACCTTGATGGCGTTCACGATCGTGCTGATCGGCTCGTAGAGGGCCTCCCGGATCTCGGAATCGTCGAGGACGAGCGTCCGGGGAATGCCGGAGATCAGGTCGCGCCCTTTCACCATAAAGGTCTTCTTCTCCTCGAACGGATAGGCGGACCCGATCTCCACCTTGATCCGCTCGGCCATGTGATCGCCGATGAGGAGGTTGTACTTCTTCTTCACGTAGTTCATGATAGCGTCGTCCATGCGGTCGCCCGCCACCTTGACCGATTCGCTGTAGACGATCCCGCCTAGCGAGAGGACGGCAATGTCGGTGGTGCCGCCGCCGATGTCCACCACCATGTTGCCCGAGGGCTCTGTGATAGGCAGGCCGGCGCCGATGGCCGCGGCGACGGGCTCCTCGATCAGGTAGACCTCCCGGGCTCCGGCCAGCTCCGCCGAATCACGCACCGCCCGCTGCTCCACCTGCGTGATCCGCGAGGGCACGCCGATGATGATCCGCGGCCGCACGAAGGTGCTGCGGTTGTGCGCCTTCGTGATGAAGTGCCGGAGCATCCGTTCGGCCATCTCGAAGTCGGCGATCACGCCCTCTTTCATCGGCCGGATGGCCATGATGTTGCCGGGGGTGCGGCCCAGCATCTTCTTGGCCTCGGTGCCGACGGCCAGCACCCTTTCGGTCTTCTTCTCGATCGCCACCACCGACGGCTCGTTGAGCACGATGCCGCGCCCGCGCACGTACACCAGCGTGGTGGCGGTGCCGAGGTCGATGGCCAAGTCATTGGAGAACCATCCGAGGATGTCTGAGGTGAGGCTCACGCCGTTCCTCCTTTACGATAGAGATTCCACATCGAAGATCTGCTCGTCCACGACCTGCGTGTGGGCCAGCTCGTCGCCAATCCGCAGGCCCCGCTCGTTGCCGATGATCAGGAGGGACTCGATGCCCAAGACAGCAGCGGCTCCGAGCCAGCCCACATACGGGATCTGGAAGGCCGCGTAGCCGATGGCAAGGGGGACGTTCCGGATGATCGAGTCCCTAAAACCGGCCGGCGCATGCAAGTCAGGCACCCAGGCTTGTAGCCCGATGAGACGCTTCCCGATGCTACGACCGGAAAAGCCATCTGCCACCAGGATGTACCAGAGGGCCACCCAGAACCCGTACGGTGGCGCCAATTCCCCCACCCCCAACACGATCAACAGGTCCAACGACTTCGCGATGAAACGATGCAAAATTGTTGCCTTGGGAAAGACACGGGTGGGAGTGAGGTCCTGTTCCTGTAAAGAATGCCCCCCCGTGTCCGGCACGTATCCTGCTCCCGCGGCCAACTTCGGAATTGTACCAGAAAGCCCCAAGGAGAACAAATAGTTGAGTGTCATTGCGTCGGCGACCACGGTTGCGTACAATAAATTCGTCCTGTTCTGGAAAGGGGAGACGTGCTGAAAGTCATCCGAGAAAGCGCGATCGAGCGCCCCTGGTTCTATCGGACCCTCATGTTCCTGATCGCGGCTGTTTTCGTGGTCACGATGGGGTGGTGGGGATTTGAGGAGAACAAGGAAGACATCGTCGTTCGGGTGGGGGACGACAAGGTGTCGCGCACCGAGTACCTCCAGGCCTACCAGCGGCTGGCCGAACGGTATCGCTCTTTGAAACAGGAAGGGGTGATCTCCACCGACGTTCCAGAAGACCAGCTCAAGCAACAGGTGATCGACCAGCTCATCGAAAGCCGTCTGTGGTCGCAGGTCGCGCGCGAGATGGGCGTGGTCGTGACGGTCAACGAGCTGCGGGACTCGATCGTGAAGATTCCCGCGTTCCAGCACGACGGCAAGTTCGATCCGGAGCTCTACAAGCGCGTCCTGGCCCAGAATCGGCTCACGCCAGAGCAGTTCGAGGCCGTCCAGCGGGCCGAGCTGATGCGGGAGAAGGCGCGGATGCTGGTCCGCGAGTCGGTGGCCCCGACCGCGGATGAACTGGCCATGGCGCAGGCGATCCTGGCCAGCCAGCCGACGCCGGCCGTGCCGATGCAGGATAGCGCGCAGACTGACCGCGCGCTCCAGGCTGTGCTGAGTCAGAAACAGCAGCGGGCGCTGATGGCCTATCAGGAAGGCCTCAGGGTGAGGACGCCGATCAGCGTGCGACGCGAGCTGATGTAGGTAAAGGTATGGCTGTCTTAACTGAGGGAGGGGGCGGCAGAGGGCGGAGCTTCGCCGTGATGGCCAAGGACATCATGGAAGGCTATATCATGTTGAATCCCCTGGTGCTGAAGAAATTCGACGCGTCCTCTTTCCAGGAACTCCACCAGCACCTTCACAAACTGCAGACGGCCATCCGCTCGGGAGGGGTGGACCTTACCAATCAAGAAGCGACTCGCAATCGGAACCAGAGGCTGCAGCGCCTGCACCAGGCGATGTCGATCTTGGAAAACCAAGCCAAGCTGCAGAAGATCATCCTGGGATGATTGATTTGGAGGGGCACGGCATGCCGTGCCTCTCCAACTAGGCGGTCCCCGTCGGGCCGGGGGATTGGTCCGGCTCTTTTTCAGACTCGACTTCCCTGAGCTTCCCAAACCCCAAGGCGAGCAGCTCCTTTTCGTCGGCCAGGGTGAGCGTGTGGCCGCAGCATTCCATGCGTTGCAGCCCTTGGCCGCCGTCCACGACCATCAGGCGCAGGCCGCACGCGTCGGGATGGCTCTTCTTCTCGTCAATGATGTAGCCGACGCCCTTGGGGCTGAGCTTGCGGCCGAACTTGTTGAGACGGGCGGGTACGAGGTCCTCTTCCGTCAGCTCGTGGCCACAGCAGACGATCTTCTGGAAGCCCTCCCCCCCGTGCATCACTTTGACGACAAGCCCACAACTGTCCGGGTAGCGTTTGAACTCGTCGATGATGTCGCCCTTCTTCAAGCCCATGAGCGTTCCTTTTGAATTTCGGCTGACGCCATGTCCGCGGGCGCGTCAGACGCTCGGCTGCTCGGCGGCGTCTCGGATGGCGTGGGCGACCTCGCGGTGCGCTTTGGTGCCGACGTGCTCGGCCGCGTGCTTGGG
This sequence comes from Nitrospirales bacterium, assembly GCA_035642795.1. GTDB lineage: Bacteria > Nitrospirota > Nitrospiria > Nitrospirales > NS-4 > NS-12. Next base: position 4,848 of record DASQRT010000141.1, on the reverse strand, counting down.
GTCCGTCGGCGTGTACGGCAGCAGGTAGCGCTCCTTGGCCTCGAGGACCCGCAGCACGGCGTGCTCGAACCGCAACGCTGGGATGTCGCCGTCTTTCGCGGCGCGGTAGACGGCTTCCATGGCGGCTGTCTGGCGATCGGGGTCTTTGCAGATCAGCAGGATATCCGCGCCAGCGCTGAGCGCGTGTAGGGTCGCCTCTTCGATGCTGTACTGATCCAGGATTGCGCGCATCTCCAGATCGTCCGTCAGCACCAGCCCCTTGAACTGGAGCTTGGTGCGGAGCAGGTCGGACAGGATGGCCGAGGACAGCGTGGCAGGGTACTCCGGATCCAAGGCGGGATAGCGGACGTGCGCCGTCATGACGGCCGCGAGCCCGTTCTGGAAGCAGTGCACGAAGGGCCGCAGTTCGATCTCGTGCAGCCGGTCAAGCCCGTGGGACACCGTCGGCAGCTCCTTGTGCGAGTCCGCCTCTGTATCGCCGTGGCCGGGGAAATGCTTGCCGCAGGCCAGCACGCCGTTGTCCTGCAGCCCGGCGATCACGGCGAGGCCGAGCGTTTCCACCAATTCCGGATCGCGGCCGAAGGCCCGGTCGCCAATAACAGGATTTTGCGGATTGGTGTTCACGTCCAGAACCGGGGTTAGGTTCATGTTCACGCCGATTGCGCGCAGTTCCCTGGCCGTCACCTCGGCGAAGCCGTACGCCAGGGAGACGGTCCCGGCACGGCCCAGGGTGCCTTGCCCCGGGAACACCGTGAAGCCCTTGGGCAGCCGCGCCACCCGGCCGCCTTCCTGATCGATGGCCACCAGCAGAGGCATCTTGGGAGCCAGCTTCTGTAGGGCGTTCGTGAGGTGCGCGGCCTGCTCCGGATCGGTCAGGTTGCGGCTGAAGAGGATCACCCCGCCGGGGTGATAGGTCTTGATGAGGGCGCGCAGATCATCCGTGAGCTCGGTCCCCTGAAAGCCGAGCATGAAGAGCTGGCCGATCTTCTCTCGGAAATTCACGGCATCGCCGTCGTCAGTGGCCGCGCGCCGCGGAGGGCCGCGTGCCGTTGGCCCGGTTGCAGAGGAACTGGATCAACAGGCGGGTGCCCACGCCCGTCGCTCCCTTTGGGATGTAGGCGCGCTCGCGCTCGCTCCAGTCGGTGCTGGCGATGTCGAGGTGCGCCCAGACAGCATCGCCCGCGAACTTGCTGAGGAAGGCCGCGGCCGTAATGGTGCCGCCGGGGCGCCCGCCAGTGTTTTTCATGTCGGCCACGTCGCTCTTGATCTGCTCGTAGTATTCTTCCCAGAGTGGCAGCTGCCATATGCGCTCGCCGCACCGCTCACCGGCGTCATTGAGCTCCCCGATCAACCTTTCGTTGTTCCCCAGCACGCCGATGGCGTGGTTGCCCAAGGCCACGACGCAGGCGCCGGTCAGCGTCGCGATGTCCACGAGGGCGGCAGGCTTGAAGCGTTGGGCGTACGTCAGGCCGTCAGCGAGGATGAGGCGCCCCTCGGCGTCCGTGTTGATGACTTCGATGGTCTTGCCGGAGAGGCTATGGAGGACGTCCCCGGGCTTGATCGCGCGCCCACCCGGCATGTTCTCCGTGGCAGGGATCACGGCGACGAGGTTGAGCGGCAGGCGGAGCCGCGCGGCAGCCCGGACCGCCGCCAGCACGGCGGCGCCACCGGTCATGTCGGCCTTCATCTGCTCCATGTTGTCGGCTGGCTTGAGCGAGATCCCGCCCGAATCGAACGTGATCGTCTTGCCGACGAGCGCCACCGGCCGCTCGCCGCGGGGGCCGCCCCTGTATTCCAAGATGATGAACTTGGGCGGCTCGTGGCTCCCCCGGGCGACGCCCAGGATGGCGCCCATCCCGAGGCGCTCCATCTGCGGCCGGTCGAGGACCGTGCAGCGTACGCCCCGTTCCCGCGCCACTTTTTTCGCCTCGTTCGCGATGTAGGTCGGCGTGACGACGTTCGCCGGATGGTTGCAGAGGTCGCGTACGTACGTCGCGGCTTCCCCGACGACCTGCCCCTGCCGGACCCCTTGCTGCGCCTGGGCCAGCGTACGAGGGTCGCTCACCAGCACGGTCATGCGTCGGACGGCCTTGGCCTTGTCCTTCCGTTCCGTGTGATAGACCGTGAACTGGTAGAGGCCCAGGAGCGCGCATTCGACGAGGGCCTGGGCGACTTCGCGTACGCGGCTGGCGGCGGGCAGCCCGGTCAGGAACTGGGCGGGGTCCTGCACGGATACGGCAAACGATTCGGCGCCTGCGTTGCGGATCGCCTTGGCGGCCGTGGCCGTGGCCTGGCGGAGCTTCTCCAGCGAAACCTCCTTGCGCTTGCCGAGCCCCACCAGCACCACCCGCTTGGCGCGCACGCGCTCGCCGGGCGCGACGTGCACGATGGAGACCTGATTCAACTGGCCGGTGAACTCGCCGCTCTTGCGGAGGGCGGCCAGCCGCCCCTTGAGCCGCGTATCGAGCGCGGAAGCCCCACCGGTCAGGCGCGGCTCGCCCTCACAGTGCATCACGACGACGGCGTCAGCCGCTTCCTCTTCAAGTCGCCCTGTGCGAACCCTGATGTCCATCATGCTCTTGGCGGGGCTCCTTCACACTCCGCGCATCTCGGGATCCCAGATGAGCTTGTGCAATTGCAATTGGAGGCGGACGGGCAGCCTGTCGGCCAGCACCCACTCGGCGAGCGTCTGCGGGTCCAGCGCACCGAAGACGGGGCTGAGCAGGACCATGTGCCTGTCCATCAGCGCGTGGTCGCGGATCTTCACGACGGCCCACTCGTAGTCCCTGCGGTCCTTGATTACGAACTTGACCTCGTCCGCTGGTTTGAGCTCCGAGAGATTGGTCCAGAGGTTCCGGTCTTCCATCCCGCTGCCCGGGCATTTGAGGTCCATGATCAGGACGGCCCGCGGGTCCACGGGCGTGATGTCGAGCGCGCCGCTCGTCTCGATCAGCACCGTGTACCCGCGATCGGCCAGTGCGGTGATGAGCCTATGGACCTCGCTTTGCGCCAGCGGCTCGCCGCCAGTGATCTCGACCAGCCGGCACTCATAGCGCTCGACTTCGGCGAAGATGCTCTCGAGGCTCCGTTCGGTGCCGCCGTGGAAGGCATAGGCGGTGTCGCACCACGTGCACCGCAGCGGGCAGCCCGTGAGTCGGACGAAGACGCAAGGACGTCCTGCATAAGAGGATTCGCCTTGGATGCTGAAGAAGATTTCGGTGATACGCATGGAGGCGGGGATCAGCTCCAGTAGAGGATGGGCCAGCCACGCCGGCGTGCGATCCGGGTCATGCCGCGGATCGGATTGACGACGCGGGGATGCCCGACCGTTTCTAGCACCGGCAGGTCGCCAGGGCTATCGCCGTACATGAAGCTGGCGCCAAGGTCGAGCCTCTCCTCGGCGGCGAGCCGCTCGGCCACCAGTCGCTTGCCATCGCGGTAGGGGTACGGCGCTACCATGCGGCCGGTGAAGACCGCGTCTGCGCGCTCTAGCCGTCCCGCGATGACGTGATCCATCTTCAGGTACGTGGCCAACGGGGCTACGAGAAAATCAGGACAGCCCGTCAGCAACACCAGCCGGTGCCCCTGTGCGCGGTGCTCCTTGATCACGCGGCGCGCCTGTTCCGAGATCCGCGGGCAGACCCGTTCCCAGAAAAAACCCAGGGCCGGGGCTTCAATGGACTCGATAGGTTTGCCCGCCAGATAGGCCTTATAGCGTCGGAGTGGGTCGAAGGTGAACGGCGGGATCTCCCGAAGCAACACCCCGACGCTGCGCAGGAGGTCCTTGGGTCCCACCAGCCCCCGGCGCCAGAGCAGCCGGAAATAGGGGTGTTCGATGGCGGGGCCGGGCACGATCGTATTATCAAGGTCGAAAAATGCTGCTATACGTGGATGCATGATCGAAGTGGATTCTACGAGCGATGCCGATGGGTGTCAACCAGGGGTCAATTGACAGTGTAGTCCACGGACACTATATAATCGCATTCGGCGCCGAAGTGGTGGAATGGCAGACACGCACGTTTGAGGGGCGTGTGGGGAAACCCGTGCGGGTTCAAATCCCGCCTTCGGCACCATCCTTCTGCGAGGGGATCGTTCAAGTCGTTGTCTGGCTTGGCGATCCCCTTGTCATTCCTGCCTCAATCCTGCACAGCTTTCCTCGGTTGGCTGACGCCACGCTTGACAGGTCCCGACGGGTGGCCTAGGCTTGTCACAGTTATCCATTTGCCGGAGGTTTACATCCCGCACCGGTTCTTCCGTCCAGTTCTCCTAACAATCCTTGGGTTCCTGCTGGCAACTCAAACTGCGTGGCCCCATGGGGGCGGTCTCGACACCCACGGCTGTCATAACGACCGCAAGCACGGCAATTACCACTGTCACCAGGGTCCTCTGGCCGGTCAGTCATACTCCTCACAGCAAGACATGCTTGTTGCGCTCCAAGCCCTTCAGACTAAGATGGTGCTAACAAGCGAGGCGTCGTCTTTGACGGGTTGTCGCATACGCCCGTTTCCCGAAGGTCCCATGCGAGCGCCTTTCCTGCTCATTGTGGAGGGGCCGATACCTGGTGCAGGTTCTGATCGCCCGCTCCCACCGAGCGAAGCCACATGCGTCGAAAACTTACGCGAGGCTGGTAAAAAAGCCATCGAAGGGGGCAAGATCACCGAAGCTATTCTTCACTACCTGAGCGCTGTGGATACAGCCCCCGGTCTAGCCGGAGAGACCTATCTGGATTTGGCTAGTGTGCTGGATCAGGCGGCCTACACGCAACCCGCGGTCATCGCATACAGAAAGGCCTGGATGGCGTTCGAAGCGGGCTTCAATCTACGGGGCGTCAAGCTCGAAGGGACCGGT